>NZ_JBDJPF010000026.1:0-86848 GCF_054957865.1 Streptomyces xingningensis | reverse complement strand
AGCAGAAAACCCCACGGCGCGAGCCGTAGGAATCCCCCTCGTTTACGAGGGGGAGAAGTCAATTGTCGATGCTCCACTTCAGCCAGCAGTGCCAAGCCCTGGGGCGCTGGCAAGCGTCGCCGGGGTCTCATCTGCCGCGAAGATATACCGAGTGATGGAGCGGTATGGAGCAGTAAGCCGCTATCCACCCATACGTGTTGCACACCAGTGCTCTATGTTGACTTGCATGGCAGGTGAGCAGAGCATTCCACCCATCGACCCAACCAGGGCGGCCTATGTGTATATGCAGGTCGCGGACCACATCGCGGCTCAGATCGAGGGAGGGGAGCTAAAGCTGGGCTCCCGCCTACCAGGAGAACGAGACCTGGCCGAGCAGTACGGGGTCGCGATCGGTACAACCCGCCGTGCGATCCAGGAGCTTCGGGAACGCGGACTCCTGGTCACACTGCCGGCCAAGGGGACCTTCGTCACGGAGCAGCAGCCGGAAAGCCGCTGAGCAGAACACCGATCCGCCCCTAGTCCAGACCCCCGAGCGTATAGCGGTCAAATGCGTCGTACAGATCCTGCTCATCGGGCACCGCACCCTCGACCGAGGACGCCGCGGCCGTGGCGAGCAGTGCGACGAGGCGGGCCAGCGCGGGATACCGCGCCTCGGCGTCGGCGCGTACCGCCTCCGCGCCGGCCAGGAAGGGTGCCGTCGCCGCCTCGCCGAGCGGGCGGTCACCGGTCAGGTACACGGTGCGCGGCCGGTCGGCGATCTCGGCCAACGAGCTGTTGACGGCAAGGCTGTTGAGGCAGTCGAGGGGCCGGGGCCCGGCGGTGTGGTCCACCGCGTGATGCGGTACGGCGCGCACCCGGGCAACCGTCTCCCGGCGGACGGCCGGGGCCAGGTCAGGCCAGACGGCGCCGGAGGGCACATCGGCCAGCGCGGCCGCGGCCCGTCCCTCCGACTCCGCCAGGCGTTCCGTCTCGACGGCGAGCGCGGTGAGGGCGGATTCGGTGACCGTCAGGAAAACGGTGTATTGAGTCATGGCCCCCGACGCTACTTTACTTCTTGATGCAGATCTCACCCTGGCTGTGGTTGGTCAGCGTAGTGGTGTGCGCATGCCCGTCGGCCGTGATGGTGAAGGTGGCGCTGGCCGAGTACTTGTGACACTGCCCCTTCGGCGGCGGCCAGTTGGCCACGACACGTGCCTTGAACTTGTTCGACCCGGAGCCGGAGTTGTGCGCCACCTGGGTGCTTTCCCGGTAGAGGGTGACGGAGATCGAGTAGGAGGGCATCTTCTTCTTACAGCCCTTGAGATCCGCATGCACATTGATGACATCCGGATTGGTATGCGACTCATGGGGCGAGTCCAGTGCGGCCGAACAGGTATCCCATAGCGACAGGAGATCCACCGAGGGGGCGGAGGGTGCCTGGGCCAGGGCCTGGGCCGGGAACGACAAGGCCAGGCAGGCCGCACCGGCGATGGCGCCGCCGGCTACTCCGGCTAATCGCATTCTCATTGATGACCTCCATGGTCCGTGAGCGAGTGCTGAGTCCGTAAAAAACTATGCCCGGGTTTCAACAATCGCCATGAGGTATCAGGCCAGTTGTGGGCGCGCCGGCTCAGGTGTCGCGTCGGCGGAGGAGCAGGTATCCGCCGGTCAGCGCGGCCAGGGTCCAGGCGATCAGGATGAGCAGTCCGGCCCATGGGCCGATCGCCGGGTCCGCCGCCCGGCCCACCGTCATGATCTGCGAGCCGGCGCGGTCGGGGAGAATGCGGGCGACCTGCCTGAGTCCGGGGACCAGGTTCGCCATCGAGGAGAGCACCAGGACCAGCGAGACCACCGCCGTCATGGAAAGGGCCGTACTGCGCAGCACCGTGGCGACTCCGAGCGCGAACAGGCACATCAGGGTGAGGTAGAGCGGGGCGCCCAGCACCGCCCGCAGGGCATCGCCTTCCCACAGGGAGACTCCATAGGGGCCCAATGCCTGCTCGGCCGTCCAGAAGCCGGCAAAGGCCATGACGATGGACAGCGGAAGGGTCACGGCGACGGCGGCGGCGATCTTCCCGCCGAAGAACAGGCCGCGCCGGGGAACGGCCGCCAGCGACACGCGGATCAGTCCGCTCCCGTATTCGCCGCCCATCAGCAGCACCCCGAAGGCGATCAGGCAGAGCTGGCCGAACTGCACTCCGACAAACCCGGCGTTGACCGGATCGAAGTCCGGCCGGACCCGGTCGCTTCCGATGTCGAGGGCATGGCGCACGGAAAGGTTGCCGATCACCGCCGTGGCAATGTTCAGTACGCAGGCCAGGGCGAGTGCGGAGACCATCGACCGCAGCGTCCGTATCTTGGTCAGCTCGGCCCGCAGCACAGCGAGGGGGGAGTTACCGAGCATGTCCCGGCCCCCTGGGGAGTGTCCCGGAGGCGCGGAACTCCGTGGCGTCCGCGGTGAGCCGGAGGAATGCCTCTTCCAACGAGGAGCCGCGGTTGCCCTCGATGAACTCGGCCACGCTTGAATTCGCGAGCAGCCGGCCCCGGCCGATGACGATCAGCCGGTCGGCGGTGATGGCCATTTCGCCCATCAGATGGCTGGAGACCAGAACGGTCCGCCCCTCGGCGGCCAGCTGACGCACGAGGGTCCTGATCCAGTGCATGCCCTCCGGGTCCAGGCCATTGGCCGGTTCATCGAGCAGGAGGATCTCCGGATCGCCCAGCAATGCGGCGGCGATGCCCAGGCGTTGGGCCGTGCCCAGGGAGAGGCCGCCCGCCCGCCTGCTCGCCGCGGGTTCGAGGCCGGTCAGGGCGAGCACTTCGCGCACTCGCCGCCGCCCCAGCCGATGGGTCCGGGCGAGCCACAGCAGGTGGTGATATGCGGTGCGGCTGCGCTGTGCGGCCTTGGCGTCCAGCAGCGCGCCCACCACCCGGAGCGGTTCCCGCAGTTGCCGGTATGGGCGGCCGTTGAGCAGCACCCGGCCGTGGGTCGGGCGGCCGAGTCCCAGGGCGATCCGCAGGGTCGTCGACTTTCCCGCGCCATTGGGGCCGAGAAAGCCGGTCACCTTGCCGGGTTGCACGGAAAATGTCAGGTCGTCGACGGCGACGGTGTCGCCATAGCGCTTGGTCAGCTCCTGGATTTCGATCACGGCTCGACGGTGCCGCATCGGCGGTGCGAGGCCATCGGCCCGCCGGCCGAACTCCGGCTTCCGCCCGGAAGCCGACAACGGCCCGCGAAACAATGCGCTATCCGCCTCCCGGTTGTCATCCTCGGAGCCGAGGCCCCGCGCCCTGGCGCACAGTACGGTCGCCGGGTGGCTGATGATCGTGCCGAGCGGCATCCGATGGTCCGGCGGTGGTGGCAGGTCGAGTCGCCGGCCGTGGACTGGCTGGTCGCGGCCGGGCTCACCGCGCTGTTCGTACTGCTGCTCAGCGCACCACGGGCGGCCGGGACCCCGCTGGTGGCCCGCCTCGTCCTGGCGGCGGCGATGGGGCTGCCGGTCGGCGCACGTCGGCGGTGGCCGGTACCGGTGTTCACGGTGGTGACGGTGGCCTCCCTGGTGGCGGCGTTGTCCGGCATCCTGTCGGAGCCCTTGCTGTCGGTGGCGTACGCCCTGTACTGGGTGGCGGTGACCGTGCGGCCCATACGGTGGGTGCCCACCTCGACGATCGGTGTGGCCAGCGTCGTCTTCCTGCTGGGCGTCGTGCTGGCCGGCACGAGGAACTCCGGCGAACTCCCGCTCCAGGTCGTGGGGTTCCCCCTGGCCGGAATGGTGTGGACGGGCGGGCGGGCCGTCCGGGAACGACGGCTCTACGCGGAGCGCTCGGCACAGCGGCGCACCGCCGACGCCGTCGCGGCGGAAAGGCTGCGGATCGCGCGCGAACTGCATGACATCGTGGCGCATCACATCGGGGTGATCGCGGTCAAGGCGGGCGTCGCCAACCATGTCCTGGCGAAGAGGCCGGAGGAGGCGGGTGCAGCGCTGGGTGTCATCGAGACGGCCAGCCGCATCGCCCTGGCCGAGCTGCGCCATATGCTCGGCGTGCTGCGCTCCCACGGCGGTACGGGTGAGGAGGAGCCCCAACTCCGGCCTCCGCCCGGGCTGTCCGGTCTGCCCGCGCTCATCGAGCACACCGCGACCGCGGGCGTGGAGGTCGAGCTGCACACCCGGAACACCGGGGGCCTGCCCGAAGCGGTGGACCTCTCGGCGTACCGCATCGTCCAGGAGGCCCTGACCAATGTGATCAAGCACGTTGGCCCCACCCGCTGCCGGGTCGGTCTGGTGGCCGACGAGCGCGAGCTGCGGATCGAGGTCACCGACAGCGGGCCCGGTGGGCGGGCGGCCCGGCGGCCGGGCCACTCGGACGGGCATGGCCTGCTCGGCATGCGGGAGCGGGTCGCCCTGCACGGCGGGGAGTTCCGGGCGGGCCCCCGGCCGCACGGTGGGTTCGGGATAGCGGCCCGGCTACCGTTCACCCGGCAGTCCGACTGAGGGGGGACAGCGGTGCGCGAGCCGATCCGGGTGCTGATCGCCGACGATCAGGCGCTGCTCCGGGGGAGTTTCCGGGTGCTGGTCGAGGCGGAGCCGGGCCTGACCGTGGTCGGCGAGGCCGAAACGGGCGTCGCGGCAGTGGAGTTGGCCACGCGCCATCAGCCGGATGTCGTCCTCATGGATGTCCGGATGCCGGAGATGGACGGCATCGAGGCCACCAGGATCATCCGCGGCACCCCGCGGACGGCGGGCGTACGGGTCATGATGCTCACCATGTTCGACCTCGATTCCTATGTGTTCACCGCGCTGCGCGCGGGCGCCTGCGGCTTCCTCCTCAAGGATGTCTCCCCGGCCGAACTGCTGCAGGGAATCCGGGTGGTGGCCGCCGGTGAGAGCCTGCTCGCCCCGTCGGTCACCCGGCGCCTGGTCGCCGAGTTCTGCCGGCGCCCCGAGCCCCTGCCGCGGGTGCCGACCGAGCTGGCCGGGCTGACGGCCCGGGAGCGTGAGGTGCTGCTGCTGGTGGCACAGGGGCTGGCGAACGGCGAGATCGCCCGGCGGTTGCAGGTCAGCCCGGCCACGGTGAAGACGCATCTCGGCCATCTCTTCGACAAGTTGGGCGTCCGGGACCGCGTCCAGCTGGTGATCATCGGCTATGAGACCGGGCTGGTCCGGGCGGGCGACCGCTGAGCGGTGTTGGGGGCGTGCCCGCCGCCCCTCCGGGCGGCGGGCACGGGCAGGAGCCTCAGCCCCGGCCGGAGGTACGGCGCCGGGTGGCGTAGACCGCCGCGCCGCCCGCGAGGACGAGCGCTGCCGCGCCGCCCGCGAGGGGGGCGGTGGGGGTGCTCGATCCGGTGTTGGCCAGGGCATCCTCGCCGTTGCCGGTGACGCCGCCCTTGGCGCCGCCGGAGCCACCGGTGCCGGCGTCGCCGGTGTTGGCGTCACCGCCGTTGGTGCCCTTGCCGGTGGAGTCGGCGGAGGAACCCGAGCTGCCGTCCGGGAGTTGGGCGTTCTTGTCCACGGCGATCGCGGCGGTGACCGGGTCGACCGCGTCACCGACGTGATAGCTGCCGAACATCTTGACGCCCTGCGCGGTCACCGTCGCGGGGACGGCGGAGAGGGTGATGACACCGTCCTTCGCCTTGAGCGCGTCCGTCGGAAGCTTGAGATCCGCGAGCGGCATTCCGGCGGTGTTGACGACCTGCCCGGATTTGCGGTCCACCGAGGAGACATCGGCGTACACCGTGCCGGTGGCGCCGGTCACCTTGATCTTCAGCTTGCTGAGCTTGGTGTCCAGCTTCCAGGTCCCCTTCTCCTGGTGGCCGAGGAAGCGGACCATTCCGTCGAAGGACGCGTCCAGGGTGGCGGCGGAGGCGTCATAGCTGCCGGTGCCCTTGATGAAGCGGTAGCCGTCACCGGACTTCTGGGCGCCGGCGGAGAGTTCGACCTTGCCGTTGGCCATGCTGCCGGTGACATAGTCCCGGAAGGACTTCTTGACGCCCCAGTCCAGGTTGCCGTCGTAGACGGTGCCGGACTCGGCGGCGGCCTTGGGCGAGCCCGAAGAGGTGGACCCCAAGGAGGTGGACGGGGCCGACGGGGCGGGCGAGTTCGAGGGGGCCGGCGACTCGGCCGCGTTCATCGCGCCCGCCGCATCGACCGGCTTCTTCGGCGGCTTGGGCGGCACCGGCTTCTGCGGGCTGCCGGTGCGCACCGAGAGGGTGGCCGGGTCGAGGGGGTCGCCCGCCTTGTAGAACGGTATGTCCTTGCCGTTCTTGTGGTAGACAAACGCCTTTGCCCCGGCCGCCGTCAGCTTCGCCGGGATCTTGGCGAAGGTCATGGTGCCCTTGGCGCCGCCACCCGGCTTGACCTTGGACAGGTCCAGCGAGGCGACGGCAACTCCCTTGCGGGTCTTGCCGTCCGCCGTGACATCGGCGGTGATGCTGCCGGTCTTCGCCTTGGTCGCCAGCTTCAGATTGGCGAACTTGATGTCGAGCTCCCAGCCACCGCCCTTCTTGGGGTGGCCGAGGAAGCGCACACTGCCCTTGAAGGTGGTGGCCACGGCGTGCTGCGACAGGTCATAGCTGCCCTTGCCGCCGGTGAAGGTGAACGCGCCGTTCTTGGCGGCCTGCTTGGCGCCGTCGGCGACCTGGATCTTGCCACCGGAGATGGGGCCGGTGACGTAGTCGCGGAAGGACTCCCGTACCCCCCAGGTCAGGGTGCCGTCCTTGAGTTCGATCTTCGGCGGCCCACCGGCCGCCGCCGGAGCGGGGACGTCCGCATAGGCGGGTGTGGTGAGGGCCGTGGCGCCGAGCATCGTCGCCGTGGCGACGGCGGCGGCGAGGGCCAGCGGGCGGCGGATGACTGCCATGGTGCGGATCTCCTTGGAAGGGGGCAAGGACAAGAAACGTAGTAAAGCGAAAGGACGTTCGGGAAGGGTGAACCGGGGCGTTCACCTGGCGTTCTTGCGGCGGGCCCGCAGCACCAGGTAGCCGATGGCCGCCACGGCCAGTACACCCGCGCCGGTCGCGGCGAGCGGGGCGGTGAGTGAGGAGTCCGACGCGGCGGAGGCGGAAGCGGGCTTGCCGGAGGGCCTGGCGGAGGGCTCGGCCGCGGGCCCATGGCCCACATCGGGCAGCGGCGGCAGCTTTGCCTTGCCGTCGAGGGGGACGGCCAGCGAGACCGGATCCATCTCCGCGCCCTCCTGGTACATCCCCGCGAAGGCCTTCGCCCCCCGGGCGGTGAGCTTGGCCGGGGCCTCGGTCAGCGATGCGAGCCCGTCCTTGGGTTGGAGACCGGAGGCGTCAAAGGTGACCAGGGGCACCCCCTTGTCCGTCCCTCTGCCACCCTGGGTCACATCCGCCGTCAAGGTGCCCGTGCGGCCCTTCACCTCGACCTTGACCGCGCCCAGCGCGAGGTCGAGGTCCTTGCCGGTGAAGCGGAGGGTGCCGGTGAACGAGGCGTCCAGGGCGGCGTCTTCGGCCTGGTAGGTGCCCTTGCCGCGAGGGAAGCGGAAGAGGGCGCCGCCGTCCTGGGCACCGTCGGTCAGCTTCCAGGAGCCCTGGGCGATGGAGCCGGTGACATACTCGCGGAAGGTGCGGCGGACGCCCCAGTCCACGGCCGCGCCGGTGAACTCGCCTGGTCCGGCGGGCCGTTGCGCATCGGTGGACGCCGGGGCGGAGGGTGCAGGCCTGCCCCCGGCCACGATGTCGGCCGAGAGGTTCAGCGGGTCCAGGGGCGTACCGGCGGTGTAGTAGCCCGCGAACGCCTCCGCGCCCCGGGCGGTGAGCTTGGCGGGGATGCTGGAGAGGTTGACGGCCGTACCGCCGCCCTTCAGGTTCACCCCGGACAGGTCGAGGTCGGCCAGCGGGACCCGGGAGGCCGCGGTGACCTTGCCGGTGCCCTTGGCCTTGCTGGTCAGGTCGGCGTAGAGGGTGCCGCCGGAGCCCGAGATCCTGACCCGCGGATTGCCGATGGTGAGGTCGAGTTGGTGGGAGCCGTCCGCCTGCCCATGTCCGGTGAAGTGCACTCCGCCGGAGAAGCCCGCCTCGAAGGCTCCGGTGCCGGGCTGGTAGGTGCCCTTGGCGGAGTGGAAGCGGAACTGGCTGCTGCCGATGGTCGCCGCGCCGTCCCGCAGTTCCCAACTGCCCTGGGCGATGGGCCCGGTGACATAGCTCTGGAAGGAGGACTTGATGCCCCAGTCCAGCCGCCCGCCGGACACCTCGCGGCTCTCCGCCGCGTGTGCCACCGAGAACGGCAGCAGGGCAGCGATCAGTGCCGTGAGGAATACGGCGACCGGTGCGCGGGCAGGTCTGCAGGGCGACATCGAGAACCTTTCCGAGTGGACCGGGAACCGATCCGGCATAGCGATTTAGGTAAGGCTAACCTAAACTACGCTGGCATCGGTCGTACACCCCATCCACAGCGGAAAGGCAGCACAGTGCATCAACAGCAGCCGTTGGGCGCACCGATACGCATGTCGCGCGTCATCGGCGCCCTGCTCGCCCTTGCTGTCCTCCTCACCGGCTGTGGCTCCACGGAGAGCGGCAGCGCCCCCGCCGCCAAGGCGAGCAACGGCCGGGCCGACCGGGTGGAACCCCTGGCGGGCAAGCCCAGACCCCAACTCCCGGTCAGCGTGCGCTCCGCCGACGGCAAGGACATCACCGTGCACAGCGCGGACCGGATTGTTCCGCTGACCGGCTCGCTCTCCGAGATCGTCTTCACCCTCGGGCTCGGGGACCGGGTGGTGGCCCGGGACATCACCGCCACCTTCGCGCAGGCGGAGAAGCTCCCGGTGGTCACCCGGGCGCACGATGTCTCGGCGGAGAGCGTGCTCTCCCTCAAGCCCACGGTGGTACTGGCCGAGACCACGACCGGGCCCGCCGAGGCCCTCGGGCAGATCCGGGCCGCCGGGATCCCGGTGGTGGTCTTCGACCCGGCCAAGCAGCTCTCGGACGTGGGTGCGCGCATCGACAGGGTCTCGGCCGCGCTGGGAGTGCGGGCGGCCGGAAGCGAGTTGGGCAAGCGCACCGAGGAGCGCATCGACAAGGTGAAGCGGGGTGTTCCCCGGGGCGGCGGGCCCCGGGTCGCCTTCCTCTATCTGCGCGGCACGGCATCCGTCTATCTCCTCGCCGGTGCCGGTTCCGGGGCGGATTCGCTGATCGAGGCGGCGGGCGGGGTGGACGCGGGCAAGGAGTCGGGGCTGAAGCGGGACTTCACCCCCATCACCAGCGAGGCACTGGTCAAGGCGGCGCCGGACGTCATCCTGGTGATGACCAAGGGCCTCGCCTCGGTCGGCGGGGTGGACGGCCTGTTGAAGATCCCGGGCGTCGGGCAGACCCCGGCGGGCCTGGACCGCCGGGTCGCGGCCATCGACGACGGAGTGCTGCTCAACTTCGGTCCGCGCACGGATGAGGTGCTCGCCTCGCTGGTCGAGCAGATCCACCAGGGCGGCAAGTGACATGACCACCATGGCCGAAGCCCTCCCCGCGACGCGTCGGCGGTCCCGGCGGACGTTCCTGCTCACCTGCGCGATGGCCGCCGTCCTGGTGGCGCTCTGTCTGCTGTCGGCCGGAATCGGCGCCTATGACATCCCGGTCGGCGAGGTGGTGGGCTCGGTGCTGCACCGAGTCGGCCTCGGCGGGGCGGAGTTGGACCGGGTCGGCGAGAGCGTGCTGTGGAATGTACGGCTGCCCCGGGTGGTGCTGGCCCTGCTGGTGGGGGCCTCGCTGGGGTGCGCGGGTGCGCTGATGCAGGGTGTCTTCGGCAATCCGCTGGCCGAGCCGGGGGTGATCGGCATCTCGTCGGGTGCGGCGGTCGGCGCGGTGGCCTCGATCGCGCTGGGGCTGGGCTTCTTCGGCAACTGGACGATCACGGCCTGTGCGTTCGCGGGCGGCCTGGTGACCGTGCTGACGGTGTATCTGCTGTCCCGCTCGGGCGGTCGTACCGAGGTGGTCACACTGCTGCTCACCGGCATCGCGGCGAATGCCTTCGCGATGGCGCTGATCGGGCTGGGCGTCTTTGTCGCGGACAATGCGCAGATCTCGCAGATCACCTTCTGGCAGCTCGGTTCGCTCGCCCAGGCGACCTGGCCGAAGGTGCTGGCGGTGCTGCCGTGTGCGCTGGTGGGGCTGGCCGTCGCCCCGCTGTACGGGCGGAAGTTGGATCTCCTGGCGCTCGGCGAGCGGCCCGCGCGCCATCTGGGGGTGGATGTGGAGCGGCTGCGCCTGGTGCTGGTGCTGGTCGTGGCGCTGCTGACGGCGGCGGCGGTGGCGGTGGCCGGGATCATCAGCTTTGTGGGGCTGCTGGTGCCGCATCTGCTGCGGATGGCGGCGGGGCCGGGGCATCGGTTCCTCATTCCGGGCAGTGCGCTGGGGGGTGCGGTGGTGCTGGTCGCGGCCGACCTGGCGGCCCGTACGGCCGTCCAGCCCGCGGAGCTGCCGCTGGGGGTGCTGACGGCGCTGATCGGGAGCCCGTTCTTCTTCTGGCTGCTGCGGAAGTCCCGGCGACGGCAGGGGGGTTGGCGGTGAGGGCGCGCTCCCAGCCCTCGGCCACCGCACCGGCAAGGAGACCCCACATGCTCAAGTCCCTCTTCACCTCCCGAACCCCCAGCCTTCCCGCCCCCTCCCCCATCGGCACCCCCCGTGCCGAGGCCCGCGCCCTGCGCGTCCGGCTGGGGGCGCGCACCGTGCTGGCGGAGGCCGAACTCTGCGTCGCCGCCGGTGAATTCGTGGCGCTCGTCGGGCCGAACGGCGCGGGCAAGTCCACGCTGCTCGCCGCGCTCGCGGGCGATCTGCCCGCCGAGTCCGGCGAGGTGCTCGTCGACGGCCGCCCCGTCACCGACTGGGAGCCCGGCGAACTCGCGCTGCGCCGCGCCGTGCTGCCGCAGTCGGCGGAGCTGTCGTTCCCGTTCACCGTCGAGGAGGTGGTCCGCATGGGGCGCGCCCCGTGGGCCGGGACGGCGGCCGAGAACGCCGAGAACGAGGACGACCCGGCCGTATGGGCCGCGATGGCCGCCACCGAGGTGGCCGATTTCGCCCCCCGCCCCTTCGCCGCGCTGTCCGGCGGCGAACGCGCCCGGGTCGCGCTGGCCCGCGTACTGGCCCAGCGCACCCCGCTGTTGCTGCTCGACGAGCCGACCGCCGCGCTGGACCTGCGCCATCAGGAGCTGGTCATGCGGATCTGCCGGGAGCGGGCCGCGGCCGGTGACGCGGTGGTGGTCGTCCTGCACGACCTGGGGCTCGCGGGTGCCCACGCGGACCGGGTCGCCGTACTGCACCAGGGGCGCATCGCGGCCGACGGCCCGCCCGCGAAGGTCTTCCAAGCGGAGTTGCTGAGCCGGGTCTACGCCCAGCCCATCGAGGTCATCGAGCATCCCCGCACCGGCGAACCCCTGGTGCTCCCCAGGCGTGAGAGCCGGATCACATCACCCGAGGGTAAAGGCCAGGCAAGGCTCAGGTAAGTTAGGTCAGCCTAATTCGACATGTTCTTTCGGCCATGTCGGCATATCGGCCTATCCGACTTCCCCGAGCCAGCCCTGGAGCCCGAATGCGTGCCCTCCGCTCCTCCGTCGTCACCGCCGTCGCGGCGGTGGCGGCCCTGACCGCCGTGTCCGGCTGTGCCGAGAAGTCGGACTCCAAGGACTCCGACGCCGTCAACGTCAAGGCGTCCGACGACAAGTGCGAGGTCTCCAGGACCTCGTTCCCGGCGGGCCACGTCAAGATCAATGTCCAGAACAAGGGCTCCAAGGTCACCGAGGTCTACGTCTACGCCCCGGACGACCGCATCGTCACCGAGCGCGAGAACATCGGCCCGGGCACCAGGGCGGAGATCACCGCGACGATCAAGGCCGGTTCCTATGAGATCGCCTGCAAGCCCGGGATGAAGGGCGACGGCATCCGGCAGAAGATCACCGTGTCCGGCGGCGGCGAGCAGCGGAAGGCCGACCCGGAGCTCGACAAGGCGGTCGCGGCGTACCGCAAGTACGTCCAGCAGCAGGCCGACGAGTCCATACCGGCGGCTCAGAAGTTCGTGGCCGCCGTCAAGAAGGGCGACCTGGACGAGGCGAAGAAGGCCTACGCCCCGTCCCGCGTCGGCTGGGAGCGCACCGAGCCGGTCGCCGAGTCCTTCGGTGACATCGACCCCAAGGTCGACGTCCGCGAGGACGGCCTGGAGAAGGGGCAGCAGTGGACCGGCTGGCACCGGCTGGAGAAGTCCCTGTGGGACACCAAGAAGATCACCGATGCGGACAAGGCCCTCGCCGACCGGCTGCTGGCGGACCTTCAGGGCTGGCAGAAGCGCGTCGGCACCGCCGAGATCACCCCGACCAGCATGGCCAACGGCGCCAAGGAACTCCTCGACGAGGTCTACCGGAACAAGATCACCGGTGAGGAGGAGCGTTACAGCCACACCGACCTGGTCGACTTCGAAGGCAATGTGGACGGCGCGGAGCAGGCCTACCAGCTGCTGAAGCCGGTCGCCGCCAAGCACGACCCGGCGCTCGTCAAGGAGTTGGACAAGCAGTTCGCGGCCGTCAAGAAGGCGCTGGACGCGCACCGCGAGGGCGATGGCTTCGCCTCCTACGAGACCGTCGGCAAGGACGGCCGCAAGAAGCTGTCGGACGTGGTCAACGCGCTCTCCGAGCCGCTGTCCAAGCTCGCCGCGGCCGTCGCCAAGTGACCGGGTCGCCCGAGATGTCCGAAGCGAAGACCAACCCGAAGCCCTCCCGCCGGGCGCTGCTCGGCTGGGGCGGTGCCGGGCTGGCGCTGGGTGCCGCCGCGGCCGGGGGCACGGCCACCGCGCTGAACCTCGGCAAGGACGCCGCGCCCGCCGCCTCCGCCGGGGACGCCGTCCCCTTCCACGGCGCACACCAGGCGGGCATCGCCACGCCCGTGCAGGACCGGCTGCACTTCGCGGCCTTCGATGTCACCACCGGCGACCGGGGCCAACTGGTCGGGCTGCTCAAGGAGTGGACGGCCGCGGCCGCCCGGATGACCGCCGGTCACGAGGTCGGCGACGGTGCGGGCGGCGGGTACGCCGACAATGCAGAGCTGCCGCCGGACGACACCGGCGAGGCGCTCGGCCTCAAGCCCTCCCGGCTGACCCTGACCTTCGGCATCGGCCCCGGCCTGTTCGAGAAGGACGGCAAGGACCGCTTCGGCCTCCGGGCCCGGCGCCCCAAGGCCCTGGTCGACCTGCCCGCATTCAAGGGCGACAACCTCGACCCGGCGCGCAGCGGCGGCGACTTGTGCGTCCAGGCCTGTGCAGACGACCCGCAGGTCGCGGTGCACGCGATCCGCAACCTGGCCCGGATCGGCATGGGCCGGGTGGCCATCCGCTGGTCGCAGCTCGGCTTCGGCAAGACGTCCTCGACCACGCCGGACGCGCAGACCCCGCGCAACATGATGGGTTTCAAGGACGGCACCCGGAACATCGCGGGCACCGAGACCGCCCGGCTCGACAAGCACGTCTGGGTCGGCGAACAGGACGGC
This sequence comes from Streptomyces xingningensis, assembly GCF_054957865.1. Lineage (NCBI taxonomy): Bacteria > Bacillati > Actinomycetota > Actinomycetes > Kitasatosporales > Streptomycetaceae > Streptomyces > Streptomyces xingningensis. The sequence goes on along the minus strand of NZ_JBDJPF010000026.1, from coordinate 73,392 downwards.
GCCGGCTGGATGACCGGCGGCTCGTACCTCGTCGCCCGCCGCATCCGGATGCACATCGAGACCTGGGACCGGGCCTCGCTCAAGGAGCAGGAGGACACCTTCGGCCGGGACAAGGCCGAGGGTGCCCCGCAGGGCAGGCAGCGCGAGCACGACGAGCCCGACCTGAGGGCGATGAAGCCGGACGCCCATGTGCGGCTCGCCCACCCGGACAGCAACGGCGGCGTGACGATCCTGCGCCGCGGCTACTCCTTCACGGACGGCACGGACGGTCTGGGGCGGCTCGACGCGGGCCTGTTCTTCATCGCCTACCAGCGCGATATACGGGACGGATTCATACCGCTGCAGACCCAATTGTCCCGCTCCGACGCCCTCAACGAGTACATCCAGCACGTGGGTTCGGCGGTCTTCGCCGTGCCGCCGGGCGTCCGCACCAAGGACGACTGGTGGGGCAGGGCCCTCTTCAGCTGACGGTCTCCCGACGTAAGGAGAAAGCCGCGTGTTCGGCAACTATCTGATCGGCCTGCGCGAGGGCCTGGAGGCCAGCCTGGTCGTCTGCATCCTCGTCGCCTACCTGGTGAAGACCGGGCGCAAGGACGCGCTGCGCCCGGTCTGGCTCGGCATTTCCGCGGCCGTGCTGCTGAGCATGGCCTTCGGTGCCCTGCTCCAGTACGGCTCGCACACCATGACCTTCGAGGCACAGGAGATGCTCGGCGGCTCGCTGTCCATCGTCGCCGTCGGCCTGGTGACCTGGATGGTCTTCTGGATGCGGCGCACCGCGCGGCACTTGAGGAAGGAGCTGCACGGCAAGCTGGACGCGGCACTCGCGATGGGCACCACCGCGCTGGTCGTCACGGCGTTCCTGGCGGTGGGCCGGGAGGGCCTGGAGACCGCGCTGTTCATCTGGACGGCCGTGCAGGCCACCGACGACGGGGTACGGCCGCTGGTCGGCGCCCTGTTGGGGCTGCTGACCGCCGTGGTGCTGGGCTGGCTGTTCTACCGCGGCGCGGTGAAGATCAACCTGGCGAAGTTCTTCACCTGGACCGGCGGCATGCTGATCGTGGTGGCGGCGGGTGTGCTCGCCTATGGCTTCCACGACCTCCAGGAGGCCGATGCGCTGCCGGGCCTGGGCAGCAAGGCCTTTGACATCAGCGACCAGATCCCGGTGGACAGTTGGTACGGCACCCTGTTGAAGGGAGTCTTCAACTTCCAGCCGGACCCGACCTGGCTGCAGGTCGCCGTCTGGGCGCTGTATCTGGTCCCCACGCTGCTGGTGTTCTTCGCCCCCGGTAGGGTTGCCCGGACGCCGCTCCTTGACGGGCACACCCCGGCCGACGCGGCACTGGCAGCCCCCGAGGAGGACAAGCCCGATGCGACGCCGGCCGCGCCCGAGACTGTTTCCGTGGCTGGCGGCACTGACGGTACCGCCCATGCTGGTGGCGACCGGGTGCGTGACGGTGCACGGCGAGCGGGAGATCATCCCGTCGGTGAGCAGGGCTGAAGCCCCCAAGGTCCTCCGGGAGTTCACGGCGGGCTATACCGAGGCGTACCGCAGGCTCGACCCGGCCCTGGTGGACCGGGTCGAGACCGGTGCGCTGGCCGAGATGGGCAAGGCCGATCTGGCCGCCCAGCGGGCGGCGACCCCCAAGGGCAATCCGGGGTATCCGCCCCTGGTGCTCGACGACGCCAGGTTCGCCATTCCGCAGCTGGCCGGCTGGCCCAAGTTCTTTGTCGCGGACACCCACAGCAACCGGGACGGCAACCGCTGGCTGGTGGCCTTCACCCGGGCCGGCGCCAAGGAGCCGTGGAAGGCCGCATATCTGTCGATCATGACCGCCGACCGGGTGCCCAAGTTCTCCACGGACAAGGACGGTTACGTACTTCCGGCGCCCCCGGGCGCGGATCTCACCGTGCCGCCGTCCGCGGTGAGCGACGCCTACACCAGCTATCTGCGCACCGGTGCGGGCGAGGTCTTCGCTCCCAGCGGCCCGACCTCGCAGGCGCGCGCAGACCGGGCCAGGCTGGCCCGTACGCCCGGCTTCTGGACCGAGTACATCGACACCCCTGACGGGCCCCCGGGCTTCCCCCCGCTGGGTCTGCGCACCCGGGACGGCGGTGCGCTGGTCTTCTTCACCGCGCACCACCGGGAGAAGCGCACCATGGCCAAGGGGCTGCGCCCGGCGGTCACCGATGCCCGCACCAAGGCGCTGCTGACCGGGGAGCTGAGGACCGCGGTCACCTACACCCGGGTCTCGGAGTCGGCGGTGCGGATACCCGCGAAGCCGGCCGGCGGCCGAATAGCCTTCCTCAACCGCATCGAGGCCATGACGGCGGCGAAGGGCGAGTAGGGCGTGTCCGATGCGCCGGTCACCGTCAACGGCCCATGGGCCAGGCCGCATGGTGCTCGTGGTCGTCCCCCGCGTACTGCGCGCAGGCGTCGGTCAGCGCCTCCAGCAGCGTCAGCGGATCCGGCAGCGCCCGCTCCGGCCCGTGCAGCCATGCCACCTGCGCGTCGTCACCCGGCAGCAGGGACGGCGGCAGCAGTACATAGCTCCCCCGGCAGTGCCAGCGCAGCCCCGGGTGCTCGTCCATCGTCTCGGGATGGCAGTCCAGTTCGCAGGGCCACCACTCGTCCTCGTCATCCGGAGTGCCCCGGGTCGCAGTGAAGAACAGCATGCGGTCGGGTGCCACGGTGGCGACCGGCCCGACCTCGATGCCCGCCGCGGCCAGCCGGTCCAGGGCCTGCCGGCCCGCCTGGGCCGGTACGTCCAGCACATCGTGGGCGATGCCGGTGGCCGTGATGAAGTTGGCCTCCGGCTGGCTGCGCAGCCACTTGGTGACCTTCTCCAAGTCGGTGGTGGCGAGCGTCTGCCAGGCGAACGAGACGGGATGCCTGCCGGGGGTGGGACAGCCGATGCGCTCACAGGAACAGCCGTAGCCGGACGGGTGCGCGGCGGGTGCCAGCGGGAATCCGGCGGCGGCCGCGGCCAGGAGCAGTTCCTCGCGGGCGGCTCCGGTCGCCGCCCCCGTACCCGTATCGCCGCCCGCTCCGCTCCTGGGACGGCGCAGCCACTGGGAGAATCTGCTCTTGCGTTCCATCTATCCCCTCACTTCGACCGCGTTCTCCCATGCTGCCACCATCCTGGGCCCGGCGTGACCGCCGGGCACATCCGGGAGTGTGACACCGGCCGCTTCAGCGGGCGGTGAGCCCGCGCAGGGTGAGGTCCACGAGGGCGTCGGCGTACTCATGCGTCAGGGGCAGGGTGCGCAGCAGCCAGCGGTGGGCGAGCGGGCCGGTGAGCAGTTCGAGGGCGATGCGGGGGTCGAAGTCCGCGCCGATGTGCCCGGCCTCCTGGGCGGCGCGCAACCGGGTGGCGTAGAGCCCGAGCCCCGGTTCCAGCACCCGTGCCACGAACTGGGCGCAGAGCTCCGGGTTGACAATGCTCTCGGCGGCCAGGGCGCGGTAGGCCGCGTCGTACCTCGGGCTGTTGAGCTCGTCGACGGTGGCGCGCAGCACCAGCTTGAGGTCGGCTTCCAGGTCGCCGGTGTCCGGGAGTTCGGCCTGCTCGGCGGTGTTCTCCTCGCCGAGGGCGATAAAGGCGTCGAGCAGGACGGCGGCCTTGGAAGGCCACCAGCGGTAGATCGTCTGCTTGCCGACGCCCGCCCGGGCGGCGATGGCCTCGATGGTGAGCCGCTGATAGCCGGTCTCGCCGACGAGTTCGAGTGCGGCGTCGAGGATCGCGCGCCGGGAGCGCTCACTGCGGCGCGTGGCGTCGGGGGTGTTCTTGGAGGCCATGGGCGGCAGCCTAGCGGGAGATCAAGGCGAGACGGTTCGTCTCATTAAGTGTTGACAAGACGATCCGTCCCATGCGGCAATGGGTAACACGACAGCGAGACGATACGTCTCGTCAAGGTGATGACGAAAGGAGACCCCATGACCCGGGGAAACAACGGCAATCTGCTCGGCGTCGGCGGCACCCGCAGCAAGCTCTCCCGCACGGCACTCCGCGGCACGGCCCAAGGCGGCCGGGGCAACCGCGGCATCGACGCGAACGCACAGAAGCGCGAGCTGCTGCGCACGTTGCGCGAAGGACGCTCCGGCACCACGGATGCATAACGGATGCATAGGGGGCCACCAGCTGTAAACCACCCGTACGGTTCATGCGCACAGGTCGCCGAGCATGGACGATTTGGGCACGTACGACAGCCGCGTACGTGCCCAACATCATCCTGAGGAGCGCTACTTGCCTACCGCACCACGTGCGGCCACCCCTCGCCGCTTTCTGATGTGCCCGCCCACCCACTTCAAGGTCACCTACTCGATCAACCCCTGGATGGACCCCGCCAAGCCCGTCGACCTGCCGCTCGCCCTCACCCAGTGGGAAGAGCTGCGCGACCGCTACCGCGCCCTCGGCCACACCGTCGAGGAGCTCCAACCCCGCCCCGGACTCCCCGACATGGTCTTCGCCGCCAATGGCGCCACCGTCGTCGACGGCCGCGTCCTGGGCGCCCGCTTCGCCCACCCCGAACGCGTCCCCGAGGCCGCCGTCCACACCGACTGGTTCCGCGCCCACGGCTACGCCGAGGTCCGCGAGCCCGAGCACATCAACGAGGGCGAGGGAGACTTCGCCGTCACCGCCTCCTGGCTGCTCGCCGGGCGCGGCTTCCGCAGCAGCCCGCTCTCCCACCCCGAGGCCCAGGAGTTCTTCGGCCGCCCCGTGATCGGCCTCGACCTGGTCAACCCCCGCTACTACCACCTCGATACGGCCCTGTGCGTCCTCGACGGGGACGAGGTCATGTACTACCCGGGCGCCTTCTCCCCGGGCAGCCGGGCGGTCCTGGCCAGACTCTTCCCCGACGCGCTGATCGCAAGCGAGGAGGACGCCGCGGCCCTCGGCCTCAACGCCGTCAGCGACGGCCGCCATGTGCTGCTCCCCCAGGCCGCGGTGGGACTCTTCGCACCCCTGCGGGAGCGGGGCTTCGAGCCCATCGCCATGGACCTCGGCGAACTGCTGAAGGGAGGCGGCAGCGTGAAGTGCTGCACACAGGAACTGCGTTAGAGCTTTCACGACCGGGGGCGCCGCGCCCGGCGACCCCCGGCGATCTCACTGACGTACGACTGCACCCCTTACTCCAAGCGACGGGGGCTGGCGGTCTCAGCCCCCCAGGCTCACGCGTGGTTCAGCGGCAGCACCATCGCATACAGCTCAGGAGCTCCGGGGAATGGCGGTGTGGTCTCCCCCACCATCTGGTAACCCCAAGCCTCATAAAGCGCAAGCACCTTGGGATGTTCCTGGTGCACCAGGAGCGTGACACGCTCCTCGCTCCGCCCTGCCAGCAGTTCATCGTGGATGTATCGCGCGCACCCAACGCCGCGCCACGGCGCGCGAACCATGAGTTCGGACAAGGCGAAGGTTCTGGTACCGGTCTCGGTGACAAAAGCGGTATCAGGAGGCGGTTCGACTCCCGCCCACCAAGTCGTCGCCTCGCTGAGTGGAGCGCCATACGAGTAGCCCACCGGCTGCCCGTCCTGGAATCCAACGACACAGTCGAAATAGGGCTGGGCAGCCCAGTGGTCGAGAAAGCCGGCGAACTGCGCGCGGCCAGCCAGTGGATCATTGCTCCCGGCATAGACCTCGTCGTGGATATCCAGCAGGAGCTCGTGGACGGAGGCGACCTCCTGCCCTGTGTAGTGCCGCAACTCGTAGTCCGTTATTGCGCTCATGTGTGTCCTTTCGGTCAACAGTTGAGAGCCGCCGCTACTTGATTGAGACGCCATTTGATGCGACTACTGGTGACAGTCGCAGTCTTGGCGACGGCAACACTGGCCGCAGCTTGTTCGACGTCACCCCGAACAAGCTGTAGCTCAGCAAGGAGCACGGTGTAGTAGGCGCGATTGCGGGTATCGAGCGGCTACCCGTCGCCCCGGGCCCACCGGTCGACCCAGGCCGCCTCCTCCGCGAGCGCGGTGGCCGCCGCCTCCCGGCTGCGGAGCGAGTGCCCTTCACCGGGCAGGATCACCAAGCGGCACGGTGTCCCCAGGGCGGTGAGCGAGCGGAAGAGCAGGGTGGCGTGGTCGACCGGGGTGGCCGGGTTGGCGTCCTCGCGTCCGTGCAGCAGCAGCACGGGGCGGCAGATGCGGGACGCGCAGCGGATGGCGTCGAAGTCGTGGTAGAGGGAGGGTGCCTCCCATAGGGTGCGGGTCTCGTGCTGGAAGCCCAGTGGTGTCCAACTGCGGCAGTACGCACCGGAGATGGCGGTCGCACAGGCGAAGAGCGCGGTGTCGGCGAGCGCGATCAGCGCGAGGGTGGCGCCGAAGCTGTGGCCGTGCACGGTCAGCCGGGTGGCGTCCACATGGTCGCCGAGACGGGTGACGGCGGTGGTGATGAGTTCGCACAGGCGAGGGCGGATGTCCTCGTCGGGTGTTCCGGGCCACCAGGGAAGGGCGAGGTGGAGGGTGGCGACGGCATAGCCGCAGTGGGCCAGTGGGCGGGGGCGGGGCACGGCGGAGGAGGCGGGGAGGGCGAGTCCGCCGGAGAGTTCGACCACGGTGGCGAACGGCCGGTCCGTGCGGCGCGGTGGCTGGAGGGTGAGCCGGGTCCGGCCGGTGCCGGTCGGGTCGCCGAGGTCGATGCGGGAGCGGGGCGCGCGGCGGCGGCGCACCGGTGAGCCGGGGTGCAGGGAGGCCAACTCCCCGGCCGGGGAGGCGATCCGGATGGTGCCGGTGTGCCAGTCGCCGACGCTGACGAAGGCTGCGTTGTCGGGCAGGCGCAGCCGGTGCACCGCGGTCAGGGTGCCGGGTTCGGTCTGCTGCAGCAGGCTGATCCCCGTGCGGTCGGTGACGACGAGCCGGAGCGGATCGGTGCCCGGGCACGGGGGCGCGATCAGCCGTAGGGAGCCGCGGCGCTGGCCGCGTAGCCGCCAGGTGCGGATGGACTGGCCCGCGGTGGCCAGTACCAGCCGGAGGCCGGAGCGTTCCCGGATGAGCACCCAGAGGCCGTTGGGATCCGGCTGTGACCACAGCCGTCGGGCGGGCCACCGCCCTTGGGGGCCGCGGTCCTCCCCCGACAGGCCGACCTGGGTGCGGTGGCTCTCCAGCAGGATCAGCCGTCCGGTCCCGCTCCAGGTGAAGTCAGCGATGGGGCCGGTCAGTTCGGTGCATGAGCCGTGCGGCTCCAGGATGGTGAGGCCGACGGGCGTTCCCAGGGCCAGCCGGCCCGTCTCCCGGCTCCACCGGGCCCTGGTGTACGCGCCGGGGGGTACCGGGAGGCGGCGTCGGTCCAGGGTGTGGAGATCGATGGTCCACAGGGCGGCGGGCGGGGGGTCGGTGGCGAGGCGGACCCGGGTGCCGGGGGCCGCCTCATAGATCCATGGGGCATCGGCGCCGGGCGGCTCGGGCTCGGGCGGCTCGGGGACGGACACCACAAGCAGCCCGGCACCTGCCCAACCCAGTGGCCTGCCCCGTCCGTTGAGCTCGGTGACGGCCCCGGTGGCGGTGTCGAGGACGATGGCGCTGCCGTCGGTGCGCTGACCGGCGACCGTCGATCCGTCCGGCGACCACGCGCAGACCGTGGGACGCAGCCACAGCCCCGGCACCGGCCGCAGGCCGCCGTCCGGCCCGGCCAGCCGCACCGGGCAGGCGTCGGACGGGACTCCGGCGGGCGGGTGGGCGGCGTGGCTGAACAGCAGCGCCGTCCGCCCGTCGGGGCTGTGCCGGGCGCTCACCCCGGTGTCGGCGGCGAGCAGGGTGAGCACCCGGGAATGGACGCTCACCCGGTGGCGCGCAGCAGGTCGCGGATGGTGGCAATGCCGACGGCCGGACCGTAGACCCGCCGGCCGTCGGAGCGGTAGCCGACCGCAGCGGGCACCGCGCCGCCCGCCTCGGCCATCGCCGCCTTCTCGGCGTCCTTGCCACCGGGGAGCTGGTCGATCAGCCGGAACTCCACGGGGTGTGCGGAGATGGCGGTGAGCTGCTCCCGGTGGGTCCACAGGCCCTTGCAGTGCGGGCAGTTGGTGGAGCCGTAGATGACGATGCGCTCGATCAGCGGGATCCTCGCCGGGTCGGTGGCCCGTCGTTCGGCCCGGGCCTGGGGCCACCACAGCCCCAGGGCCGCCGCCGCGCCGGTGAGCGCGGCATCCGCCGCGCCGAGGGAGGCGGTGGTGATGGGTACCGAGACGACCGCGGTCAGCGCGGCGGCGGCGGCGCAGGCCGCCGCGTGCCCGTAGCCGAAGCGGGTGGTGATCCCGGCGCCGAAGCAGCCGCAGTTGCGGCCGCGCAGCACCAACGCGGCCACCGCGTAGGCCAGGTACAGGGCCGCCGTCAGTACGCCGCGCAGCCGTACGCTCATCGGGACGAGGTCCAGCAGGACGACCATGGCCTCGGCCAGGACCACCGGTACCGGGCCGGCCGGCCGGGCGGCCCGCCCCCGGACCGGCCAGCGCAGCTGGGTGCGCTGCCAGTCCAGCAGCTTGGCGGTCAGGCTGAAGGCCAGTACGGCAACACCCGCCGCCGCGAGGACGGCAACTGCGGTCATCGGCATCACCGTTCACCTCCTGGCTCTCCGGCCAACTCGCCCGGCTCACGTCTGCGATGCCGCAGCGCCGCCCGTGCCGGGTTCCAGCGATCCCGCACTCCGACCCGCATGTGCCACCCCCAGGGATACCTTGAACCGCTTTGCCGCCTCTCACACCAACTGTCAGGCCCACGGCGTGTGGTGGCCAATACAACAAAATCCGTCTATGCCGCTTCTCTCGGATCTATTCCCATATCAGGTCGCTCATGCAGTAACGGAAGAATCAGAAGTTCCAACCGCTATCGACATGTTTGGCGCCCTGCGCTAACGTCGCGGGATCGGCTCTCTCAGGAGGGGGAAGTGATGCAATCCTTTGAGACGTTGGTCCGCAGACCAGAGGGCGACCTGCGGCCATCGGCACTACGCGACATCATCAACGGCGAATGCACCGCGGAAGATTGCCATCTGGGGAATCCTTGCTGCCAGAACCTGGCGCCTTGCAATGCCGCCGAGGATGTGGCCTGCGCCATCGTGGTCGGCTTGACGGAGAATGACAGTTGCCCGGATGGCGAGGTCTGCATCGAGCACGGGAACGCCTGCTGCCTGCTACCGGTCTGACCGGTCCGGCGTAGCCGCCCCACCCGTTATCCCGCCGCCAGGCGAGCACACCCAGGCGGGGGTCAACCCGACCCCCGCCCCGTGTAGCCGGCCGCCTGCACGGTGAACATCCGCGCATAGCGCCCACCCAGCGCGATCAGCGCATCGTGGCAGCCCTCCTCCACCACCTCGCCCTCGTGCAGCACATAGATCCGGTCCGCATCGCGAACTCCGGCCAGCCGGTGGGAGATCAGCACCACGGTCCGCCCCCGGAACAGCTGCCGCGCCCGGTCGAAGAGTTCGGCCTCGGCCTCCGGGTCCAGGGCCGCCGTCGGCTCGTCGAGGACCACCAGCCCGGCGTCCCGGTAGAACGCGCGCGCAAGCGCCACCCGCTGCCACTGCCCGCCGGACAGGTCCGCGCCATCGGCGAACTCCTTGGCCAGCACCGTGTCATAGCCCGATGGCAGGGCGCGCAGAAAGCCGTCCGCGCCCGCGTCCCGCGCCGCCTGCCCCATCCGTTCGCGGACCACCTCCATCGCCGCCGGACCGATCCGGCCCAGCCCGATGTTGTCGGCCGCCGACAGCCAGTACCGGACGAAGTCCTGGAACAGCACCGCCGAGGCCACCCGCAGCCGTCCGGGATCGCCCACCGGCCGCCCGTCCCAGAGCACCGTCCCGCCGTCCGGCTCGTACAGCCCGCAGATCACCTTCGCCAGCGTGGTCTTGCCCGAACCGTTGCGGCCCACCAGGGCCACCACCTCACCGGCCCGCACCCGCACCGAGACCTCGCGCAGCGCATCCCGGCCCGCTCGCGGATAGCGGAACGTGACCTTCTCCAGCCGCAGTTCGGCGAATCGCGCCGCCGGGGCGGGCGGCACCGGTGGTCGCTCCTCGGCCGGTGCCACAAAGTCCCGCAGGTCCTCCAGATACCGTACCGACTGACCGGCCGAGGCGAGCTGCATGCCGCCGGCCCGCAGCCGCCCGTCCAGCATCCGCAGCGCCGCGACGGCCGTACCCGCCGAGGCCAGGGACAGCACCCCGCGCCACACCGCGAGCCCCACCAGGGCGAGCACGGCCGCCGCCAGCGCCTGCGAGGCCAGCGCGGCCCGCACCCGTCGCACGGCGGACCGCCGGGCCACCACCACCGTCCGCCGGAACTCACCTTCGCAGCTGTCCCGCCAGCGCTCCAGAAGCGGCTCCGCCAGCTGGAAGGCGCGTACCTCCTTGGCCTCCTGACGGCCGGTCAGCAGTCCTTCCAGATAGCGGCGGTGTCTGCGCTGTTCGGCCAACTCCCAGGACAACACGTACTGTTCCGCATTGTTGCGGCGGGCCGCCCGTACCGCGGGCCAGGCGGCGAGCGGCACCAGCGGCAGCAGCCACCATTGCATGGCCAGCAACGCACCCGCCGCGAGCACCACCCCGCCGGACACCGACACCAGTTGGGCCAGCCCCGACACCAGAATGAACGGCTGGTTCAGGGAAGCGGCCACCACCCTGCTCACCCGGTCATGGAAGCCGGGATCCTCGTACCGCCGCAGGGGCACCGCCGAGGCCACCCGCAGCACCCGCGCCATGGCGGCCTGCCCCACCCTCAGTGTCAGCGTCTGCCGGGCCGGCCCGCCGACCGACTCGAGCAGGGTGTTCAGCACCGCGACCGCGCCCAGCACCAGCACCGGCACGACCAGCGCGCCGAATCCGCCCGGGTGCCAGGCTCCCGCCAGGACGGACCGCAGCGCCACCAATCCCGCTCCCGCCAGTACCGTCCCCAGCACCGTGCACCCCAGCACCACCAGCAGGCCCCGCCGGTCCGCCTCCCACGCCAGCGCGAACGCGAACCTCACCACCCGCGGCACCTCCCGCACCGCCAACCGGCCCGGCGCACCGGCCCCGCGCCCGCCTGCCCGCACAACGGACGCTTCGCCCACGGCCTTTACCCCCCGCCCCCGGTGACGCAGATACCGCGGGAAGCCTCCCCCGAGTCACCGGGCATGACGCGGCGCACAGACGGACGGACCGGACAAAGCACGCGCCGGAGCGCCCCGCTCACGCCACCACCGCCCCGGGTAACCGGCAGACACCCGGCCGATGGTGACCACCGCCCGAATTCAGTGCGCCCCGACCTCGCCTGACGCGCCGTCAGCCCAGTCGTCGCCCCAGTGCGCATCCCGAGCGGCCTTGTACCGCGCACCATGCCGCTTGGTCACCGTCTCCCGCACCAGCCCCTCCCCCGGCGTGCACAGCTCCAGCAGCACCTGCCCCTTGCGGATCTGCGGGCGGCGGACGATCCGCGAGGGCGACGCCCCGGCCGCCAACCCGCCCCGCACCGCGGCCAGATAGGAGAACTTCTCGTCCTCGTACGCCAGCGAACCGCCCTTGACCTGCCGGTGCAGCGAAGACCTGCTGACCCGGGCCGAGAAGTGACACCAGTCGGCGCCCGGCGCTATCGGGCACGCCGCGCTGTGCGGGCACGGTGCCACGATCCGGAACCCGGCCTCGATCAGCCGCTCCCGCGCCTCGATGATCCGCAGATGGCCATCGGGCGTGCCCGGCTCCACGATCACCACCGCCCGGGCACGGGCCGCCTGTTCGGTGACCGTGCGGCGGTCGGCGTCGGTGAGCTCGTTGAGGACGTAGGAGACGGTGACGAGGTCCACGTCGGCGGGGATCTCCAGACCGCCGCCGATGGTCTGCCGCCGCCAGCGCACCCCGCCCAGCACCTCGGTGCTGCGCGCCAGCTCGGCACCCAGCGCCAGGGCGGGCCGTGCCCAGTCCAGGACCGTGGTCTCCCGCTCCCCGCCGGGCCAGGCGGAGGCCACCGCCCAGGTGGCCGCGCCCGTGCCGCCGCCGATGTCGATGTGCGAGGCGGGCGCCCAGTCCGGCAGCCGGTCGCGGAACGCCTCCAGCGCGGACCGTACGGCCTCGAAGGTGGCGGGCATCCGGTACGCGGCGTACGCGGCGACATCGGAGCGGTCGCGCAGCACCGGGGCGTCGGTCGGGGTGCGCCCCCGGTAGCTGGCGATCAGCCGGTCTACGGCCTGGGCCGCCTGCCGGGGCGGCAGGCCGTCGAGGAGCTCGGCGAGCGCGGTGCGCAGGGTTTCGCCGGTCGGGGCGGTGTGGGGGGCGTGCATTGGCTGAATTTTACCGGCGCCCCCAGAGGATGTCCGACGGGTCGGCACCGGCCCTGGGCCGGCACCGGCCCTGGGTCGGCACCGGCCCTAACGAGCCCGGGCCGTGTCGCGCACCACTGCGGTGAGCCAGGCCTCGGCGTCGGCGATCAGCAGGGCGTCGGCGATGGCCGCCTCCCGCGCGTGCCGGACCACGAAGCCCAGCGGGCCCGACGCCCGGGCGGGGCAGGGGTCGGGCTCCGCTCGCCGAAGCCGCCCGGGCGGCTTTGGCGAGCGGAGGGCGTCGGCGGTCCGCAGGCATGCGGCCGAGGCCTGCCCGGCCAGCGTGGTCAGCTCACCGGCCGCCTCCGGCGTCGGCGGTGAGTGGTGCTCGTCCCGGCTGCGGGCGAGCATCAGCGAGCCGCCGTCGACGACGCCATAGCCCGCCTGCATGGCGCTCTCCCAGGGCAGTTCGGGGGCGTGCCGGGAGGCGCGTTCCGTCCGGTACTGCAGATATGTCTCATGGGCGAGGTACATCGCCCGGTGGACGGGCCACAGGGGCTCCGCTCCCGGCCCGGGGCCGTGGCACAGCTGAGCGGTCACCCCCGTGACCCCCTCGGCCGCCCGGGCCAGGAAGTCCTCGATGGCACGCCGCAGTTGGCCGTACCCGCCCCTGGGCCAGGCCAGCAGACTGGCCACCACGCCGATGGAACCGCCGACCAGGACGTCGACCAGGCGCGCCGCGGGAAGGTTCCAGCCGGGGTACGAGACCTGGCCGAAGAGCACCATGAAGGCGAGCGTCATCACGGCCTGCAGCCAGACGGGGCCGAGCACGGCGCCCACGCCAAAGCCCACCAGGAAGACCACGGGCGTCACGGCGGCGTAGAAGGCGGGGCGGTCGCCCACGGCGAGGAGCATCCCGGTGGCGAGGGCGGCGCCGACGGCCGTCCCCAGGACTCCGGGCACCAGCGCGGCGCGGGTGTCCGCGGCGGAGGTGCGCATCAGGCTGAGGGTCGCCAGCAGCACCCAGAAGCCATGCGGCAGGCTCAACGCCCCGGCCACCAGCCGGGCCACGGCCAGCGCCACGGCGACCCGGAGGGCGTTCTGCGCCATCACCGAGCGCGGGCTCAGATGCAGGCGCAGCACCCGCCACCACCGCAGGAGGACGGGCACGGTGGCGTAGCCGAACACTCCTCCGGGGTGCCGAAGGCGGGCGTCGGGGCGGACGCCCAGGGCGATCCGGCCGGCCTCGACGGCCACCAGCGCGCCCTGGGCCACCGTCCGTACGGTTGCGTCCTGCCGCAGTCGCCCGGGGGAGGCGGCGGTGAGCCGGCGTGCGCGCTCGGCCTCGAAGGTGAGCACCGCCGTGTGCAGGGTGTTCTCGCCGAGTTCCGCGGGGTCGCCGGAGCGCAGGGCCGGTGCCAGCCGCCGCAGGGTGGCCGCGCTGTGCTCCAGCAGGCGCAGCCCGGCGGGGTCCGCCTGCTGGGTGTCGGTGACCACGCCGTCCAGCTGGTTCCGGATGTGCCGCAGGGCCGCACGGGTGTGGTTGAGGGCCCGGTCCCGCAACGCGGCGGAGGTGGGGCGCTGGGCGGTGGGCACCTCGGAGAGCCGGGTCGCGTGCAGTGCCCGGTCGGCCGTCTCCCGCCGGTCCGGTACCTCGGCGCCGTCCCCGGCGTCCGCCACCAGGCGGCCGGTGGCGGCGGCGTAGTCGGCGACCGCGGTCACCGCGTCGGCGAGGAGCACCCGGTAGGGGACCGGTGGCGGGTCGGGCCACAGCAGCCGGTCCACGATCAGGGTGAGCAGGAAGCCGATGGTGAGCCCGGCGAGTCTGTCGCCCAGTTCCCCGGGGACATAGGGCGGGAAGCACGGGAGTACGTAGTAGAGCTGCAGGGAGGCGGCCAGTCCGGCCGGGCCCGGACCGGCGATGCCCAGGAAGGAGACCAGCAGGCCGACCACGAACAGGCCGAGGGCCGCGCTCCAGTCGTGGACGGCGAGCAGCGTGCCGGCGGTGACCATCGCCCAGCCGGCGGGCAGCATCCCGAGCAGCGCGCGGGTCCGCCGCCGGGCCGGTCCCGGGAGCTTGGCGAAGAGGATCAGCGGCAGCGCGCCGAACATGGTGTAGAGGGCCATGACCGGCTTGTCCAGCCCATAGGCCAGGACATAGAACCCGGTGCAGCCGGCCAGCACCACCCAGACCGCGGCGCGCAGCGCCTGCGGACCCTCCGGCTGCCGCAGCAGCCACCGGACCGGCCGGGTCAGGGCCGTGCGGGCACCGGCCTCGGGGGGTGTCTGGTGGATCACTTCTTCACCGTTGGGCAATCCCCCGGCCCCCGCAAGCCGGGCGGTGGCCGACCCGGCACTACCCCTTCGCCGCGGCCCCGGCCTCGTCCGTCCGCCGCCCTGGGCGGCACAGCCCCAGGAAGCACAGCACGGCCGCCAGCGCGCAGACCAGCTGGACGGTGGCCATCGGCACCGCCGTGTGCTCGCCCGCGATCCCGACCAGGGGCGAGGCGACGGCCCCCAGCAGACAGGTGGACGTGCCCAGCAGCGCGGACGCGGAGCCGGCCGCGTCGCGGGACCGCATCAGGGCCAGTGCGTTGGTGTTGGGCATGGCCAGGCCCATCGCGGACATCAGTACGAACAGGCCGGTGGCGACGGCCGCCAGCGGGACCTTGCCGAAGACACCGGAGGTCATCAGCAGCAGGGCGGCGGCCGCCACGGTGACCACCGCGAAGCCGAAGGCCAGGGCCTTGTCCAGGCTGACCCGGCCGATCAGCAGCTTGCCGTTGATCTGTCCCGCGGCGACCAAGCCGATCGAGTTGGCCCCGAAGAGCAGGCTGAAGGTCTGCGGGGAGGCGCCGTAGATGTCCTGGACGACAAATGGCGAGGCCGAGATGTAGGCGAAGAGCGCGGCGAAGGCGAAGCCGCCCGCGAGCATATAGCCGGTGAAGACCCGGTCGGTGAGCAGTGCGCCCATCGCGCGCAGCGCCTGGCCGACGCCGCCGGACTGCCGCCGCTCCGGCGGCAGCGTCTCGGGCAGCCGGCGCCAGACCAGCAGGGAGAGCGCGGCGCCCACGGCGGTGAGCACCACGAACACGCCCCGCCAGTCGGTCAGCCGCAGGATCTGCCCGCCGATGAGGGGCGCGGCCACCGGGGCCACCCCGGAGATCAGCATCAGGGTGGAGAAGAAACGTGCCATGGCCACGCCGTCGTACAGATCACGGACCATGGCCCGGGCGATGACGATCCCGGCCGCGCCCGCCAGGCCCTGCACCAGCCGGAAGCCGACGAGCAGTTCGGTGGTGGGCGCGAAGGCGCAGGCCGCGGTGGCCGCCACATAGATCAGCAGGCCGGTGAGCAGCGGGCGGCGGCGCCCCCACTTGTCGCTCATGGGGCCCACCACAAGCTGGCCGAGCGCCATGCCCATGAGGCAGGCGGTGAGGGTGAGTTGAACGGTCGCGGCCGGGCTGTGCAGCGAGTCGGTGACCTCGGGCAGAGCCGGGAGATACATGTCCATCGACAGCGGTGGCAGCGCGGTGAGCCCGCCGAGGGCGAGGGTGACGAGCAGGCCCGTCCGGCGGGCGGTCTCGGCGGTGGGTATTCGGTCTTCCCGGGGCTCGACCACGGTGGGGCCGGTGTCCGTCATGTGCTGCTCCTGGGGGTATGGCAGGGTCCTCCATGCTGTCACGAACATGCCCATAACCGACCCCTGCCCAGGGCGCCGCGTGACCTTCCGCCGGCCAACCACCCCAACTCCACATTCGGTTCAAAAAAATCTGTTCGACCAACTGCAACCGAGAACCCTCTTTTCCCGTGTTCCTCAATGAAGGCCCACGAAAGGGCCCACCAGGGAGGAAATCACCATGAACCGTGCATCTCGCCTCGCCATAACCGGCGCCCTCGCCACCGCTCTCCTCGGTGGTGGCGCCGCGGCCGCCGTCGCCGCCCCGGCCCCCGCGCACATCGCTTCCGTCGCCGCCAAGAAGCCCGCCCCGAAGCCCGCGCTCACCGCGCAGGCGAGCGCCGGCACGGTCAAGGCCTGGCAGGAGTTCCGCGTCACCGGCAAGGCCACCGGCATCAAGGCGGGCACCACGGTCACCCTCCAGCAGAAGCGGGGCGCCAAGTGGGTCTCGCTGCCCGCGAAGGTCGCCGTCAACAAGAACCTGAGCTACTCGATGCGCGTCAAGCTCGGCATCAAGGGCAAGAACAGCCTGCGCGTCGTCGGCGGCAACGCCGTCTCCCCGCAGTTCACCGTCACGGTGCGCTGAACCGCGCGATCCCCGCACAGCCCCGCACCGGCCGAGCGACCGGGCGCGGGGCTGTCGGAATACGGCCGCCCGGCTGCCGGTTGGCGCTGACCATGACCACCCACGAGGTACTGCGCTATACCGCCTTCTCCACCGACCCGGCCGGCGGCAACCCGGCCGGAGTCGTCCTCGACGCCACCGGGCTGGACGACGCCGCACAGCTCGCGATCGCCGCCGAACTCGGCTACAGCGAGACGGCCTTCCTCACCGCGCCTCCCGAGGGGCCGGGCGAGCCCGGCCGCGCCCACACCCTGCGCTTCTTCAGCCCGCTGGCCGAGGTCCCCTTCTGCGGCCACGCCACCATCGCCACCGCCGTCGCCCTCGCGGAACGGGACGGCCCCGGCTCCTTCACCTTCGCCACTCCGGCCGGCACCGTCCCGGTCACCGTCACCGAGGCCGACGGGCAACTGCGCGCCACTCTCACCAGCGTTGAGCCCCACACGGAGCAAGCGGAGCCGGAGACGGTGACCGAGGCGCTGGCCGCCCTGGACTGGCCGGCCACCGACCTCGACCCCGCCTTCCCGCCCCGCATCGCCTACGCGGGCGCCCGCCACCTGGTCCTGGCCGCCGCCACCCGGGAGCGCCTCGCCGACCTCCACTACGACTTCGAGCGGCTCAAATCCCTGATGCGGAAGCAGGACCTGACCACCGTCCAACTGGTCTGGCGGGAGAGCGAGTCGGTCTTCCACGTCCGCGACCCGTTCCCGGTCGGCGGCGTCGTCGAGGACCCGGCGACCGGCGCCGCGGCCGCCGCGCTCGGCGCCTACCTCAGGGAGTACGGCCTGGTCGGCGCCGATGCCACGCTCACCCTCCACCAGGGCGCCGACCTCGGCCGCCCCGGCGTCCTCGAGGTCGGACTGCGCTCCGGCGACCCCCGGGTCACGGTGACCGGAGCGGCGGCCCGGATCGGCTGAAGACGGCGCGGACGCCATGGGCATCGCGGCCGACGGACGGCGCGGTCGGCCACGCCGTACGGGGCCGGGTCGCGCGACCCGGTCAGACCGTCCGGACTTCCGCCGCCCGCTCGGACGACCGGCCGACGTCCGGCTCCACCGCCGTGCGGCGCGCGGACCGCTCCGCCCGGCCGCTGGTGATCAGCAGCCCCAGCAGGAGGGTGGCCACGCCACACCCCGCGACGATCCCCCATGCGGGCCGCACCGCGTCCGCGAAGGCGGTGGCATCGGTGATCGTCCGGCCGCCCAGGCCACCGACCAGGATCGCGCCGAGCACCGCGACCCCGAGCGAGAAGCTCGACCGGCCCGCGGAGGTGAAGATCGCCGCAGCGAGTCCGGCCCGGTCCTCCGGCATTCCCGAGACGCCCTCGGCGAGCAGCAGTGGAGCGGACAGGCCGACACCGGCCCCGAAGAGCACAAACTCGGCGAACAGCAGGACGCTGGAGGAGTCGGCGGCGAAGACCGCGATCATCAGGCCGCCGGCCGCCAACGCCGCACCTGCGGCGACCAGTAGTGGCCGTCGCCCGTAGCGCGCCGCCAGCCGCCCCGCGAACTGCGAGCAGATCCCCAGCGCGGCCGCCGGCGGCAGCGTCCACAGCCCCGCCTCCAGCACCGACAGCTTCAGCGGGTCCTGCAGGTAGAGCGAGCTGAGGAAGAAGAAGCCGCCGAACGCCCCGAAGACACACATCCCGGCGGCGATCGCACCGCTGAACCGGATGTTGCGGAAGAACCCCAGCTCGATCAGCGGCTCGGAGCGGCGCCGTTCATACCCGAGGAGCCCGGCGAGCGAGGCGACGGC
This sequence comes from Streptomyces xingningensis, assembly GCF_054957865.1. Classification (NCBI taxonomy): domain Bacteria; kingdom Bacillati; phylum Actinomycetota; class Actinomycetes; order Kitasatosporales; family Streptomycetaceae; genus Streptomyces; species Streptomyces xingningensis. Next base: position 55,122 of record NZ_JBDJPF010000026.1, on the reverse strand, counting down.
AACCGTCAGACAGCCGATGACGACCGGTGAGGTCCAGCCCGCGCGCGGGGCTTCGATCACCGCGTAGGTCAGCGGGCCGAGCAAGGTGATCACCAGCAACTGGCCGACCGCGTCCAGCCGGCGCGGCCGTTCGGCACGCGACTCCGGCACACAACGGGCCGCGAGCGCCACCGCGGCCAGCCCGATCGGCAGGTTCAGCCAGAACACCGACCGCCAGCCGACACCGGCCACCAACACCCCGCCCAGCAGCGGCCCCACGGCCAGGCCCAGCCCATAGGCGGTCATCCACATGCCCATGGCCCGGGTCCGTTCCGCCTTCCCGGTAAAGGTGTTGGCGATGATCGCCATCGACACCGGGCCCATCGCCGCACCACCAGCACCCTGGATCGCCCGGAACACCACCAGGAACGTCAGGGATGGTGCCAGTGCGCACACCACCGACGCCCCCGTGAACACCACAAGCCCCACCTGCAGCACCCGCCGCCGCCCGACCCGGTCACCGGTCGATCCGGCCAGCAGCATCAGCGATGCCGTGGCCAGACTGAAGGCATCCACCGCCCACTGCATCCCGGACACGGACGCATGCAACTCCCGCTCCATGGTGGGCAGGGCGACATTGAGCGCGGTGACATCGACACCGATCATCAGCAGGGCGACACAGCAGACCACCAGCACAAGCCGGCGCTGCCGTTGGCCGAGCGCAGCCGTCATGACGCGGCCCTCCTTCCCGCACGGGTCATCCGACCCCGCTCCTCCAGGATCCGGCGGAGGGCGGTACGGCGCCCATCGGGAGACCGGCGGACGGACGGACGAGGCACAGGTCCCCCGATCGGGGGACCGCCCGCCGACCTCCCGCTACGCGGCCGCGACACACGGCAACGTTACGATCCACGCCACTCACAGACCCGCACCGCCCTCCCGGAGGCCATTGCGGCCGCGATCCGCGAACTCGCCGCTGTCGAAGGCCGCACCCCCGAAGAGCTGGCCGACCGCTATGTATCCGGGGCGCTCAAGATCCCCACCGAGCCGATCGACGCCGGCGACTGGGCATTCTTCGACGGGCCCGCCGACCTCGATGCCCGGCGGGCATGGCGGCTGAGGTGCTCCTTCCTCACTCGCGCCCACGCCACCCAGCCCCCACCGCCAGCACCGCGGTCGCACCGCCCAGCACCATGACCACCGAGGGAGACGTACGGTCCACGACCGCACCACCCACCAACGCCCCCAGCGAAATGGTCGCCTGGAACGACGCGGTGAAGAGCACCGAGGCCGCCTCCGGCGCATGCGGGGCCGCGTTGGCGAACCAGGTCTGCGAAGAGACCGGAACGGCGCCATAGGCGATGCCCCAGACGATGAGCAGTGCGACCGCGCCGAGATCCCATCGGCCGAGCACGGGAAACAGCAATGCCGCTCCGGCGATCAGCCCTGCCGCGACCCCGAACGTTGCGCGCGGACGGCGTGCCACCGCCGAACTCCCCGCGAAATTACCGAGGATACCGGCGGCTCCGTAAACCAGCAGGAATACGGTGATCAACCCCGGCCCCAGGTGAGTGACCCGCTCAAGGAACGGAGTCACATACGTATAGGTTCCGAAATGGGCGAGCACCACGAGAAAAGTCATCAGCAGCGCAATGCGGGTCCGAGCGCCTCGCAACAGGCCACGCAGCACGCTCAGGCCGGTGGCCTGGACCGGAGGCAGCGGCGGAATCACCAGAACCACCAGGACGAGCACCCCGGCGGTCAGAACTCCCATGACGGCAAAGGCCGTACGCCAACCAGCCGCATTCCCGATGAACGTGCCGACGGGCACCCCCAGCACGGAACCCAGTGGAACCGCGGAGAAGATCACCGCGGTCGCCCTGCCGACCGATTCCGCCCGCACCAGCCGCCCGGCCAGCCCGGCCCCGACCGACCAGAAGCCGCCGATGGTGATCCCGACCAGCACCCGGGAAACCAGCACCAGCCAGTAGGCGGACGCGGCCGCCGCGAGGAAGTTCGCCAGCGCGAGCAGGAGCATAAAGGCGCACAGCATCAGCCGCCGGTCGATTCGTGCCGTCGCCACGGTGACCACGGGTGCGGAAATCGCGGCGAGGATTCCTGGCATGGTCATCATCAGACCCGCCATTCCGTCCGAGACGGTGAAGTCGGCCCCGATCGCGGCACGGTCGGTGGAATCAATGACTGCGTTGGACATGCATTTCCGTCCCATGGTGAACATTCCCCTTGCGATGCCCACCAGTTCAGCAATCACCACCGGCCCGGGTCTGGCGGATTTGCGGCATCGACCCAAACGCTCATCGAGTGGCCTCCGAAAGTCGAGACGCGACGTCTCGTCTTGACTTCCTGGGGGCGACCTCCCTAGAGTGGCAATCACGCAACGAGACGAACCGTCTCGCCGCTCGTCGCCACATCAGAGGAGCTGCCACATGACCACCGCCCCTGCCGCCCCCGCTCCCCCCTCCTCCGCCGCCGACCGCGTCTGGCTCATCACCGGAGCCAGCCGAGGCCTGGGCCGGGCCTTCACCGAGGCCGCCCTCGGCGCCGGCGACCGCGTGGTCGCCGTGGCCCGCTCCCTCACCGCGCTGGAGCCGCTGACCGCCGAGCATGGCGACCGCCTGCTGGCCCTCCCCCTGGACGTCACCGACCGCGCGGCGGTACACACCACCGTCGACCAGGCGGTACGGCACTTCGGCCGCCTCGACATCGTCGTCAACAACGCCGGTTTCCTCGCCATGGGAATGATCGAGGAGTTCACCGAGGCCGAAGCCCGCGCCCAGCTGGAGACCAACTTCTTCGGCGCCCTCTGGGTCAGCCAGGCCGTACTGCCGCACCTGCGCGCCCAGCGGAGCGGCCACATCGTCCAGATTTCCAGCATCGGCGCCCTGGGCGGCTTCCCGCTCACCGGGTTGTACAGCGCCAGCAAGTTCGCCCTGGAAGGGATGAGCGAGGCGCTGGCGGCGGAGGCCGCGGGCTTTGGCGTCAAACTCACCATCGTCCAGCCCGGCGGCTACTGGACCGACCTCTACACCACGGGACTGACCGCCACCGAACCGATGGACGCCTATGCCCCGCTCCGGGCGGAGCTGGAGAAGCAGTTCGCCGAGGGGTCCGTCGACAGCCTGCCGCAGCTTGCCGCCGAAGCCGTCCTGAAGCTGGTGAACAGCGCGGAACCCCCGCTGCGGCTGCTGCTCGGCAGCACCGTCTACGACCTGGCCTTCGACATCTCCCGGAAGCGGATGGACACATGGGCGGCCTGGGAGGAGACCAGCCGGGCAGCCGAACAGGCCGTCGAAGCACCCCAGGAGTCATGACCCGGCAATGCGTCGGCTCAGGGATCGATGCGAGCGGCCTCAAGTCCGGCGAAGATCGCGTCCGCGCGCATCAAACCCTTGTCAGACGGGCTCAAATACCAGTTGCTTGCTCAGCGTTGCGCGCACGGGAGAGCGCTCGATGCGTTCCCTGACCACCGGCCGGTGCGCCTCCAGCGCCGGGGCGAGGACGAGCTCGTACCGGAACCCGGTAACCGACTCCCCCCGCTCCAGGTGCACGCGCACGCTCACCTCGCCGTCGGTGACGCCCAGTTCGGCCAGCGCCATGCGTGCCGAGATGGTCATACACGTGGCGAGCGCAGCCTCCAGCAGCTCATGCGGCCGCAGCCCGGCCGTTCCGCCGACGCCGCTCTTGAGGGTGTCGGCGAGGCCCTCGTTTTCGCCGGAACGGAAACGGACCTGCCAAGGGGTTGGAAGAGCTGTTGTCTCGATCATGTAACCCTGCCTGCTCATGGGGGATCGGCCAGGGCAGAAGCGTAACCAGCAGCCCACATCATGAGAAGCACAGTCCAAACTGTGGAACGGCCGACGATTCGCGTCGGTACCGATTCCATTGGCACTCCCCTGGCCGACCCCAGGTCACTACCATCTGCCCATGGCAGAGGTGGAGACAGCGTTCCAGTCCCTCGATGGCACTGCCCTTGCGGGCACCCTGACCACACCCCAAGAGCCCATGACCGGCCTGGCGGTACTGGTGCACGGCGCCGGCGTCACTCGTGACGAGGGCGGGTTCTTCACCCGGCTCGCCGCGGGCCTGGCGTCATCCGGCCTCCGGTCTCTGCGTTTTGACCTGCGCGCCCACGGTGCCAGCGGAGGACGGCCGGAAGAGGTGACCATCGCCGGTGTCGCCAACGACATCCGCGCGGCATGCGATCACCTGTGAGCGGAGAACGGGCGCCCGGGCCCGGTGCATGTGATCGCGGCATCGTTCGCCGGTGGTGCGGCCGCGCTCCACGCTGCGCACCGGCCACAGGACGTCGAACGTCTGGTCCTGATGAACCCCAGGCTGGATTACCGCGAGCGGTACATCACCAGCAGGCCGTACTTCGACGGCGACTACATCTCCGCGAAGGCCGCCAGGGCGCTGGATACGGGTGGTTTCACCGAGCGCAGCCCGTTCGAGCTGGGCCGGGCTCTGCTCAATGAGGTCCACTACCTCGCCCCGGAGGTGTTCCTCCGGGCGGTACGCGCGCCCGCGCTGTTGGTCCACGGAACGAAGGACACGTTCGTACCGGTCGAGTCCTCCCGCCGGTATCTGAGCATCTTCGGCGGCCCGGCCGAACTCCTGGAACTCGACGGCGCACAGCACGGCTTTGCTGTGCACGAGGATCCGCTACCTCCATCCGCAGTCACAGGCGTGGCAGGCCGAAGTCATCGACCGTGTCACCGCATTCCTTGTCAACTAGCACCGTTGCAGGCAGCTCTTGCCCTTCTAGAGTGATTCGCCCGGCAATTGAAGATACGCCTCACGGAGCGCCACCAGAACAGGGTGCTCCGTGGGGAACTGTGTGTCATCGACGGCACTGATCGCACGGACACCGATCGAGGTGTTTGTCGCAAACACGGCCTGCATGGTACGGGCAGTATCGACAGTCACCGGAGCGGTGATGTGGTCGTGATGCTCTTGGAGCAGGGCCATGGTGACCCCAGGCAATACATCGCCCTTCGGCCATACCACGATGCCTTGGGCATCAACGAAAGCCACGTTCCATGTACCGCCTTCGGACACCGATTCGTCGGGTCCGATGAACAGCGCGTCATCGAATCCGGCGAGCTGGGCAGTGCGACGGGCCTGCAGAGCACCGAAAAGGCCGGCATGCTTCACCGCGGGCGCGTCGCGCACATAGGGAACCGTCTTCACGCGCATGGGCGGGAACGGTAGCGCGCCCGTCGGCCTGGTCGTCACCAGGACGTGCGGAGTGGCCGACAAAGCGGGGTGCCCCAGGTCCAGGGCCGGATCGAAGATGGTCACGCGTACGACGAAAGACCCGGTACCTCGGACCGCACGAGCCACGAACTCGCTTACGCGGTCGAGAGGAAGGTCCACGTCAAAGACCGCACGGCAATCCCGGGCAAGCCGCTCCAAATGGAGGCTCAGTCCGCGTACGCGCTGGTCATCAACCCTCATCGACGTGAAATGACCGTAGTTCGTGAGTGCAAGGGCCCGCAGGGCATCAGAGTCAGCCGGCTGTCCGTTCAGCTCCATCATGCGTCTCAGTGTCCCAGCCAGGAGGCGCGCGGATCGCGGAAGAGCACGAGCCCGAGCGTACGCTCACTGTCCGATGCGGTAGAAGATCTTGTCGTCGTGCGGCTCGGCGCCGAGCGCCTTGTAGAACGCGAGTGCGGCAGAGTTGCCCCGGTCAGCAGTCCACTCCACGCGGGAACATCCTGCTTCGGCAGCAGCGTCACGGAGCTTGTCCATCAGCATCCGTGCGATTCCGCGCCGTCGGGCGGATTCCCTCACAAACAACTCTTTAAGGTAGAGCGATGCTTCTGCTCCGGACGCCGGCCACAGGAAGGAATACGAGGCCATTCCGGCGATCGAATCCTCTTCCCTGGCCAACAGGACGGTAGCCGCCGGTTGTTCACCAAACAGCAGGGATCGGATTTGATGGAGGTTTCCCGGGGCACTGTCGCCGCCATAGTATGCCTCAATCTCGCCAATAAGGACGGCGATTTCCTCGGCATCCGCCGCCGTAGCCCGGCTAATTGTTACCACGTTAAACAGCTCCTTCCCCAGTTGGTAGCGCCAACACTTGCTGCAGCACGCGCACTTCCGGTAATTCCTTCGTCCCTGCGGGCAGGCTAGTCACCAGCTCACGGGCTCGATGGAAGATCAGCGCACTGCGGTGCTCAGTTGGCAAGTCCGTGATGGTTTCGGTGGCGCTCACTACGGCAGCGACGGGGTCGCCGTCAATGGCCAGACAAGCGGCTTGGTCAAGGCGAACGAACGCCCGGTCGCTCTGGTCGGATGCTGGGTACAGTTCGAGCGCCCGGTCGTGTTCCTCTCCAGCCCGGCTTGTCTCCCCAAGATGTGTCCATGCGTTTCCGGAGTGAAAGCCCAACTGGCTTTCGCTGTACCCGAAGGCCGAGGCAATGTGCTCCTCTTCATCAAGCCGATTGAGGGCGACTTCGGCGCGGGCGAGGGCTACGGCCGTCTCCTCCCTGAGGCCAAGGACGGCCTGGGCTCTGGCCTCCAACGGCGCAGCCAGGGCTGGGCCGACAGACGCCAGACCATCCACGAGAGATTGTGCGCGAGAGGCGAGCTCAACGGCTCCCTTTATGTTCCCGTCGTAGTAAAGCTCGTACGACTCGTGCGCATACATCCACGACATGACCGCACGATCCTCGGCTGCCGCTGCGGCTGTGCGTCCGGTACGCCACCAGTCCCGCGATCCAGGGTCACCCAGCTTGAGCAGAGTCAGAGCCATGAGACCGGACAGCTTCGCCAAAATGCTGGTCAGCCGCCGACGCACAGGGACGGGGTGGCGATGTGTAAGCAAACGTTGCAGGTCGGCGAAGTCACCCATCAACTCTGCCAGATGACTACTCGCCGATCTGTACCGGGTGGCTCGTCCATGCTTGGCAACCGTGTAATCCCACTCCTCCAAAGTGGAGTCGGTCAGCGGCCCAGCGGCAAGCGCATCCATGACGCCACGTTGCAAGGCAGCGGCCTGCTCAAACGGCGAGTCGCCGGGATGGGCGGCAGAGAGTGTCACAAGCTCACCACGGGCACCGAGAGCTTGATCGAGGGCCAGGGCAAGCTGCGGTGTCGGGTGACGTTTGCCGAGTTCGAGGTCGGAGACGTAGCTCTTGCCGCAGTTGGCGAGTTGGGCCACGTCGCGTACGGAGCGGCTGCCGCGAAGTCGGCGCAGGGTTTGTCCAAAGGTCTCGCTCACCTGTGCTCCTCACCCAACATGTCCGCTGCTGTCCGCAGCAGTGCGGACAGCAGCGGACACTCAACTCCTATGCATGGTCAGCGTCATGGGAAACGCTACTCCCTGGCGAACGGCAGGCCGGACTTCGAGCAGTTCGGGCTGATTCCGGCCACCCCTTACTCCGTAGGCAACTTCTCTCGCTGACCCACAAGGAGTTCCCCCATGCACCCTCACAGCACCGAACAAGCGACACCCTTGATGACCCTCATGACCGGAGAGAACACCCCCATCGACCTCGTCACCATCCGCGCCACCATCCGCCGCGCCCTCCAAGAACGGATCACCCGCCCCGGGACCCACGAGATCGAGGAACTCACCCGGGCACTCCGGACACACCTGGAGCTGATGCTCACCGAGGCGCAGAGCCGGGCGGACCAGCTCGACGACGGCACGGTGGCAAAGAGCCGTTGGGAAGCGCTCATCGAGCATGTCCGCGCCGACCTCGCCTTCGGCGTCGGCAGCGAACGCCCCGTACGCGCGGCCGCCGACACATACATGCAAACCCTGGCCCGGGACACTCGCTTCCTGGCGGATTGCCTTGATGAGTAGGGCGGATCACAGGCACTGGCCACCCACCCCCGCCCGAAGCGCCTCCAGCAGCGCCCCGGCGTGCGGATTCGGCCGGGTGCGGCGGGCGATGGCCACGCCGAGGTAGCGGGCGGGGCGGGTTCGCCGCCTCGGCGACCGCTCCGTCAGTACGATCGGGCTCGGTGCCATGCCGCTGTCCGTCGAGGGACGGCCCGACGAAGCACGGGCGATCGCCACGATCCATGCCGCGCTCGACGCCGGAGTCACCCTGATCAACACGGCCGACTCCTACCACATCCTCCCTGAGGAAGTCGGCCACAATGAATCGCTCATCACCCGCGCCAATGTGGACACCGGCCAGATCCGCCAGGCCAGGGAGATCCTGGGCGAGGGACTGGTCTCCGTACAGAACCGCTTCTCCCCGGCCGTCCGCCATCATGAACCCGCGCTCCGGCTGTGCGAGCGGCTGGGAATCGCCTTCCTGCCGTGGAGCCCGCTCGGCGGCATCTCGCGCAGCGTGCTCGACGAGGAGAGCGAACAGGGCCCGGCTTTCCCGGAGTTCCACCGGGTCGCACGGGAGCGCGGAGTCAGCCCCCAGCAGGTCTGCCTCGGCTGGCTGTTGGCGCTCTCACCGGCCGTCGTCCCCATCCCCGGCGCCTCCCGCCCGGAGTCGGTGCGCGACTCGGCGGGCGCGGCGGATCTGGTACTGACGGACAAGGAGGTCGCCCGGCTCACGCGCACCGGGCCGGGGAGCCGACCGGGGCCGTGACCCTCAGGACGCGGCGAGCGGACCGTGACGAGGTTCACTCGCCTCCCTCGCGTCCAGCAGCTCCTCCCAGTGCTCCTGCGCCCAGGCGCACACCGCATCCAGCGGTGGCACCATGCTCCGCCCGAGCGCGGTGAGTTCGTACTCCACCCGTCGCACCGGCGTGGTGTGCTCGGCGCGCGTGATCAGGCCGTCGCGCTCGAGTTCGCGCAGTGACTGGGTGAGCACCTTGGCGGTGATGCCGCGCAGGGGAATCCGCAGCTCGGAGAAGCGCCTCGGCCCGTCCTGCAGACAACGGACGATCATTCCCGCCCACTTGCCGCCCAGGCGGAGCGGGGACAGGTCGGACGGGCAGAGCGGATCGAACATCTCTGGGTCCAGTGGCTTGGTCACGGCTCCACGGTAGTTGGTATCCCGGGGGTAACCACCCGTCCGGCTACGTTCGCTGCCATGCGGCCAGCCAACCGGGCGGCCCTGGATGCGAGGTGGATCACATGCTCAGGATTGTTGTCTTCGGCGCGGGTGGCAGGGCCGGACGGGCGGCCATCGACGAGGCCCGCCGGCGTGGGCACCAGGTGACGGCGGTGGTGCGGGATGCGGCGCAGCACAGTCAACTCGCCGCCGACGGGGTGCAGTTGGCGGTCGGGGACGTTAGCGACGCGGCCGGGGTGGCCCGGATCGCCGAGGGGCATGACGCCGTGATCAATGCCACCGCCGACCTCGGTGCGCAGCCGGACGTCTTCTTCCCCGGTGCCGCCCGAGCCCTGCTCGAGGGGCTGCCGAAGGCCGGGGTGAACCGGCTGGTGTCGATCGGCATCTCGTCGTCACTGGTCACCGAGTCCGGGGCGCTGCTCCTGGACACGCCCGAACATCCGCAGGAGTACCGTGCCTTCTGCCTGGGGCACACCGCCGGGACCGACGTCCTGCGCACCGAGGGCGACGCGCTCGACTGGGTGGTCGTCAGCCCGTCCGGCGACTTCGACCATGAGGGCAGCCGCACCGGCCGCTACGCCGAGGCTCCGGCCAGGATGGCGAGCCGGATCTCCTACGCCGACTTCGCGATCACGCTGCTCGATGAGATCGACAGCCCCAGGCACCACCGGGTCCATTTCGGCGTCGAGACGAGCTGATGACGACGGGGTCGTCAGGCGGCGGGCAACAGGGTGTCCGACAGCGCGGGAGGCGCGGCACGCCGGGCGCGGCCCCGTGCCTCCCGCCCGGCCGGGCCGGTCAGCGTCGTTTGTATCTGGTCGCCATGGCGTGGAATACCTTCTTGGGCTCCCATCGGGTGTCGTCGAGCATGCGGACGACGCCGTAGGAGGCGATATCCCGTGGGCCGGTCTTATCATAGTTTGCGAAGGAGAACCAGAATGCGGTGTCCACTCCTTCGGCCTCGAAGATGTCCATGAGGTCGACGAGGTAGCGCACCTGTTCGCCCTCGTCCGGAATCGCTCCGTGCGGCGGCTGCCAGGCCATGCCACCGAGTTCACCCGCTCCTTGGTAGGCACAGGTGCCGAACTCCGTGATGGCGACTGGCTTGCCATGGTTGACGTACTCACGCAGGTCGGAGCGGAAGGTGCCGGCGTTGCCGGCGTCGCGGTAGGCGTCGATGCCGATCAGGTCAAAAGGGCGCCAGTCGACGGCTTCCCAGGGGCCGGAGGCATAGGTGACCCGTCCGCTGAAGTGGCCTCGGACTGCTGCGACGGCTTCGGCGAGGAAGGCGTTGAGGCGCTCGGGAACCGGCCCGAGCGAGGCCCACCATTCCATGTCGGCGGTGGCAATGGCGCGTAGGCGGTCGGTGTAAGTGGCCCCGGGAAAGAAGCCGTTGCAGAAGGTGCTGATCTCGCATCCGGTGACGAACACCACCTCGGCACCGCCGTGCCGCACGGCTTCGGCCCGTTGTGCGCAGTCGGCGAAGAGGGGGAGCACCTGCTCTGGGGGAAGGTCCACAGGGAAGGGCGCGAACCAGATTTCCAGGCCGGCATCGGCGGCGGCCTTTGCAGCGATGCTCAGCCGTTTCGGATCGCGGCCGGAGATACGCACGGCGTCGCAGTGCAATTCCCCGGCGATCAGCGCCATGTCGCGGCGGACCGTTTCGGGAAGGAAGGTCTTGCGGGAGAGCGCGTCACCGGGGAGGAATCCGGTGTCGTAGTTGATGCCGCGTGCGCGCATGTCACTGCTCCTTCGCGTGGTAGAGCCCGTTTTCCAGCAGGTCGAAGGCGAGCTCGACGTCCTTGGCCAGGGCGCGGCCTGCTTCCTGTGGTGATGCGCCGCCGAGCAGGCGGTGGAAGTAGGACTCCTGGAGGGTGAGCAGGGACGCGGCGATCTGAGCCGCCATGAGCGCGGCCGCGGTCTCGCCGTACTGTTCGGTCAAGGTCCGGGCCAGCGCCTGACGCTGTTGGTAGAGCCGACCGTTGGCGGCATTGCTGAGCGCGGGGCTGTCGTGGATCACGCGCATCTGGGCGATCAGCGCCTCGTGGTTCACCGGTGCCGTCTGCCTGGTGGCGAATGCGCGGTAGTGGGCCCGCAGCGCCACCAGGAGGGAGTCGCCCGGTTGCCGCCGGGTGACGATCCCGGCCGGATCGTCCTCACCCACGCCCTGGAGTACGAGGGACTCCTTGGTGGGGAAGTACGTGAACAGCGTTGCCTTGGCCACTTCGGCGGCTTCGGCGATCTCGTTGACCGTCACCGCGTCGAAGCCGCGCTCGGCGAACAGCCTCAACGCCACTGCGGTGATCCGCTGCCTGGTCTGTTCCTTCTTGCGTTCACGTAGCCCTGCCACACACCGACAGTATCCGGACTGAGTTCAGAATCAAACTCGGTATGGTTTTGGGCAGCCCTCGGCGATGTGGTGCTCCAGGGAGGGTCGGCAGGGGTCGAGCTTGCCGGTCCGGCCCTGCCACTGGCCGTGCAACATCGCCTCCGGGCTTGCGGCACAGGCGTACCTGCGGATGGGGTTACGGCCCAGCCCGCATCGGCGAGCGACTTCGCGCGGGCTGTAGCCCTGTTCGGCCTGCGCACGAACCGCCGCGTGGGTGTCGCGGCGCCGGTCTCACACAACCGCAGGATGAACGCCCGCATGATGGAGCGCCGACGGCGCACGGCAGCGGTGCGGGACTGGGTGAGGAACTGCCAGGCCTGCGTGGGCAGGACCACCAGCCCTCGCAAGGGTCGGACTTTTCGACTATCCGACGGTTCACCAATTCGAGGGAACGCAAAAATCTCTATTGACCGGGCGTAGTCCTGTGCGTACTTTCGAACTCATCGAGAGCCTCAGGGCGACCGTAAAGGGGAGTTTCCACCGGCCGCACGCTCTCGACCCCCTCTCGGTTTTGACGATTCCTCGTCTCCCGGCGCACCCCGCCACCGGCGGCAGCGATTCCGGCCCCGCCCGGTGCCCATTCATCGAACTTCCGGAACCTCAAGTCCCCTCATATCGCGGGCCATTGAACCCGCGGCAATTCCGCCCTGCCAGGAAACCCATCAGGAAAGAGGACGCCCTCATGTCTGCAACCCATCAGGACCTGGAGAATGTCAGGGCGTCGGCGACTCCGGCCGACGGCCCCTGGTTCTTCACCATCATCGACACCGAGGCGAATGTCACGATCTTCGCCAACATCAGCCCCCCGCTTCCCCTCGGCGGGTTGGTCGTCACCGATCGTGCCGACGGCCAGTTCGACGTCTGGTGGCGCCTGCCATAACGGGCAGGGGCCATGGGCGGTGGTCGGCACCGCTGCCCATGGCCCCTTGCGACGTGCCGCGCCTTACGACCGACGGTCAGAAGTCGTCGTCGTCCTCGTAGTAGTTGTTGACGACCGTGACCTGCTCCGGCTCGTCCTCACTGAGCGCACTGCCCAGCAGCGCACCGCCGATGAGGCCCGCGGCACCGGCGCCCACGACCGCCGCGGTGCTGTGCCCGCCGCGCTGCGGAGGCTGCGGGTAACCGCCGCCACCGGGGTAGCCCTGCTGGACATAACCGGGCTGCTGGGGGTAGCCCGGCTGCTGCGGGTAACCGGCCTGCTGGGGGTAACCGGCCTGGGGTGCCTGCGGCGTGTAGAAGGGCGGAGGCGTGGTCTGCACCCGCTGGGCACAGGCAGCGCAGGTCTGGATGGGCCGGGGTACGCCCCACTGGGGTGACCACTGCACGCTCATCGTCCCGACACCGTGGGACGGGTCGAAGAAGCAGGTCATTGTTACTCCTCGGGTTGTCAAAGCCGCCGCCCAGCATAACTGGCCGCCTCCGGCAATTCGTTGGTGTCGGCAGTCGGCCGCTCTTCCCGGGCGGCCCGGCGGCCGCGCAGGGCGACGGCCAGCGCCACGGCCACCGCAAGCAATTCGATGGCACCGGCCGTCCAGCCGACCCCCGCAGCGCCGCCGTGGCCCAGGGCCAGGGAGCCGACGATTCCACCGAGCGAGATGCCGGCGTAGATGGCGCTGGCGTTCAGCGACAGGACGATCCCGGCCGCATCGGGGGCCAGTGCCACGAGGCGGTGCTGCTGGACGGGAGCGAAGGACCAGCCGAAGACGCCCCAGACCGCGAGCGCCACCGCAGCCCCCGCCGCTCCCCCGGCACCGTGCGCGCCAAGGGACCCAAGCGCGCCGAAGGCGCAGAGCGCGACGGTCAGCCCGGCCGTGCTGATCACCCCGAGCCGGGCCGCGGGATGCCGGTCGGCGGCCCGGCCGCCGAGGGAGTTGCCCACCACGGCCGCCACCCCGAACACCAGGAGCCAGCCGCTCAGCGCTCCCCCGCGGATGCCGCCGACCGCCTCGAGGACGGGGCCCAGGTAGGTCAGCAGCGTGAACGCCCCGGCGATCCACAGCACGGACAGACCGAGCGCGGTGGGCACGCCGGGGGCACGGACCACGGCGAGGCGCGCGGTGGCCCGGGCGGCGGGCGGGGTGTCCAGCGGCGGCAGCAGGATGGCCAGTCCGCCGGTGGCCAGCGCGCCGAGCGCGGCCACCACCAGGAAGGTGACCCGCCAGCCGAACGCCCCGCCGATCAGGGTGCCCAGCGGCACTCCCACCGCGGTGGCCACCGCGATACCGGCGCCGACGGTGCCCAGCGCCCGGCCGCGCCGCTCCGGCGGGACCAGGGACGGCGCGACCGCCGCGGCCGCCGGGGTGAACACCGCGGCGGTGAGGGCGGCCAGCACCCGCACGGCAAGCATCGCCGGGTACGAGCTGACCAGCGCGGAGCAGGCATTCGCCACGGCGAACAGGCCGAGACCGGTGATGAGCACCGGCCGCCGCGGCAGCCCGCCGGCCGCCACCCCGAGCAGCGGGGCGCCGATGGCATAGGCGAGCGCGAAAACCGTGACGAGCTGACCGGCGGCGCCATTGGTCACCTCCAGGTCATGGGCCATGTCCGGGAGCAGCCCGGCGATGACATAACCGTCGGTGCCGATGGCGAACATGCCGACCGCGAGAAGAAGGAGCAGGGCTCGGGTGGATGTCATGACGGGAACATATGGGCGACCCCCTGACAAGGACTGTCAGTGGATGTCGGCAGACTGGTGACATGCGCGCGAGCAGGTTGCTGTCCCTTCTGCTGCTGCTCCAGTCCCGGGGCCGGATGACAGCCCGGCAACTGGCCGAGGAACTGGAGGTGTCGGTCCGCACCGTCTACCGGGATGTGGAGTCGCTCGCCGCCGCCGGGGTGCCGCTGTACGGCGAGCCGGGGCACGACGGTGGCTATCGACTGGTCGACGGCTACCGCACCCGGCTGACCGGGCTGACCGCCGAGGAGGCGGAGGCGCTGTTCCTGTCCGGGCTGCCCGGCGCGGCGGCGGACCTGGGGCTGGGGAGCGTACTGGCCACCGGGCGGCTCAAGTTGCTCGCCGCCCTGCCGGACGAACTGCGCAACCGCGCCGGGCGCCTGGGGCAGCGCTTCCACCTGGACACCTCCGGCTGGTACGACGACCCCGACCCCACTCCGCGGCTGGCCACGATCGTGGGCGCGGTCTGGGAGCAGCACCGCATCAGGGTGCGCTACCGGCGGTGGGAGGCGCCCAGGGAGGTGACCCGGACCCTGGAGCCCTACGGGGTGGTGCTCAAGGGCGGCCGCTGGTATCTGGTCGCGGGCGGCGGGCGGGGCATCCGTACCTACCGGGTGTCCCAGGTGCTCCGGGCCGAGGTGCTCGACGAGCGGTTCGAGCGGCCGGACGGCTTCGACCTGGCCGGGCACTGGGCGGCGTACCTGGCCGGGTTCGACGCCCGGCGGCGGCAGGGCGAGGCGGTGCTGCTGGTCACGCCGGGGCTGCTGGGCCGGCTGCCCCAGCTGCTGGAACCGGCCGTGGCCCGCGCGGCGTCCGCCTCCGCCGGGGCGCCGGAGGCGGACGGCCGCATCCGGGTGGTGGTTCCGCTGGAGGCCATCGAGCACACCGCGGGGATGCTGCTCCGGCTGGGGGCCGAGGCGGAGGTGCTGGCGCCGCCCGCACTGCGGGAGGCGATGGCACGGGCCGCCTCGGCGCTCGCGGAGCTCTACAGCTCCGTCACCACCACGTCCAGCGCCCAGGGCCGGCCGCCCTTCGCCGGGGCCCCGCCCTCCACCGCATAGCCCGACTCCCGCAGGGCGTCGATCAGTTCGGCCGGGTCGTCCGGCTCGGCACCGGCCGTCAGCAGGTCGCGTACCAGCCGGCCCTTGGTGGCCTTGTTGAAGTGGCTGACCACGGACCGCTTCTCGACCCCGCCCACCGTCTTCGACTGCAGCACCCGCACGGTGGCCGTCCGTTCGGCGAGCTCGCCCTTGGGCTTCCAGGCGGCCGCGTAGGCAGCCGAGCGCAGGTCCAGCACCAGCCCATCGCCGGCCGCCGCGGGGAGCGCCCGGGCCATCGGCCCCCGCCAGTACGCGCCGAGCGCACCGAGGCCGGGCAGCTTGACGCCCATCGAGCAGCGGTAGGAGGGGATGGCGTCATTGATGCGCACCGCGCCCCACAGCCCGGAGAAGACCAGCAGCGACCGCTCGGCGGCCCGCCGGGCCTTGCCGTCCAGGGTCGCCAGGCCCAGCGCGTCGTACAGGACGCCCGTGTAGACCTCCCCGGCGGGCCGGGTGGGCGCCGTCCGCAGGCCCGCGTTCTTGGCGATCTCGCCCCGCAGGCCCGGGCTCAGCCCCAGCACCTCGGCGGCCTTCTGCTCATCGCCCGAGCACAGCTCCACCAGCTCGGTGAGCACCGCCTCCCGTGCGGCCGCGAGCTCCGGCAGGGACAGCGAGCCGGCCTCCACCGCGCCCCCGGTCCCACCGGTGGCCTTTCCCTCGGACGGCGGCAACAGCACGAGCACGGTCGGTCTCCTTCGCAGGTGGATGGCGTCAGGAGCCTAACGCCGTACGCCGCGCCCACCGCGCCGCACGGCCGTATCGCCCCTGCGCTCGTTCACGACAAGGTCAAGGCCCCCGCGCCACGGTCCGTTCGGGGCCCGTCACCCTTGGAGGTACCATGGTCCACACGGCGGACGAGCCGGCCGGGCGGCCGCGTGGGATCTTCGGGTCCCCCGAGGAACGTCCGGGCTCCACACGGCAGGGTGGTGGGTAACGCCCACCCGGGGTGACCCGCGGGACAGTGCCACAGAAAACAGACCGCCGGGGCCGCGAGGCTCCCGGTAAGGGTGAAACGGTGGTGTAAGAGACCACCAGCGTCCGAGGTGACTCGGACGGCTCGGTAAACCCCACCCGGAGCAAGGTCAAGAGGAGCCTCACGGCTCTGCGCGGACGATCGAGGGCTGCCCGCCCGAGTCCGCGGGTAGACCGCATGAGCCTGTCGGCAACGGCAGGCCTAGATGGATGGCCGCCTCCCCGAGGGCCGCAAGGCCCCCGGGAGACAGAACCCGGCGTATAAGCCGACTCGTCCGTCGGTCATCTAGGGCGTGGCCCCCTGAACTGCGAAACCGCAGGTCAGGGGGCCATTGCTGTGAGGCCACCCGGTCTTGACGTTCCTGGGTGTTCGGGCCTGTTTCGGCCCTCTTCCGGGTGTCCTGTGGCGATGATGTGGCGGCGGCGAGGGCTGGACGTAAGGGCATCAGGGGCGACGGTTGTACTCGGCCATGGTGGTCTTCGAAGTGGACGCGTCCTTGAACGTCATCGTCCACGGACCGGTGTTCACGTCGAAGTCCTTGCCGAAGCCGACCCACTTCCCGATCATCTTCCGGCCGGTGGGTTCGACCAGCAGTTGCAGCGCCCCGTGGTAGACCGCCCCGGCGTAGTAGCCGTTCCGGGCCGTCTCCTCCCGCCACGTGCCCGTGACAACATTGCCGTCCAAGGTCAGGTCCATGGTCAGCGGGGAGTCGGGGTTGGAGGAACCTTCCGGCAGGGACCGCACGGTCAGCTTGTTGCCGTGCTGGATGACGACGACGAAGTGTTCGCCGGTGAAGTCGGCTCCCCGGCCGGACGAGTGGTACTCGTACCGCGAGAGCCAGATACCCGACAGGGTCCCGTGATTGATTTGCTTGGGCATGGGGGCAGTGCCTTCCGGGGCTGTTGCGGCTCCCACCTCTACCACCTCTCCTTGCACCGGCCCGTGGCCGTTCGTCACGGCCGGATGTTTCGATCGAGCGTTCGGCACCGATAGGGCGAACCCTAGGGCCTCAATCGGCAAGCCGGTCACGCGCTCCAGAGGTCTGACGTAGACGGGCCGGGGCATCCCGACCGTTCCCGACTCCCAGCGTTGGACGTTGCGCTTTGCACACTCATTCGGTTGCCCAATCTCCTGGCCTGCCTCACGTATGGCCCGGGCAAGATCGTCCTGGGACATGCGCAGGCTGACTCTGACGGCGCGAAGGATCGTGTTCGGCTCGGCCACGATTCGACAGTAGGTCCCAAGGCGACACTGGGTCATGGGTTTTGACCGATGAATGACGCCGATATGACGCCTTGACGGTCGCCGCGCCGCCATGAGTGCCAGCAGTAGACCTATCTCCACGACGGGGGGCATGGAGAGGGGACGAACTGCATGGCTGTACGCACCGTGATCCGCATGGCCAACTGGACCGTCCAGCCCGACGGGGAACCGGACGCCAAACGGCCCACGTACGCCCAGGAATGCGACGTCTGCGGCGAGGGCTCCCCGAGGAGCGCCGACGAGGACGAGGCGACGCAGTGGATCTTCCACCACGTGAAGACCAACCCGTCGCACAACTCCTACACGGAGATCGTCAAGCGCGGGTGGCGCGCGTGGATGAGGCAGTCGTGATCCGGCGGAGGGTCCTCCGGTGGGCGGGGCCCATCTGGGCCTCGACCGTCGTGTTTTCCACGGCGCTGGCGGTCTCCCTGGCGTTCCTGGGCAACCCGCACCACTCTTGATCTCCCGCTCTCCGTCGGCAGCTCCTCCACTCCCGCGCAGCGCTCAGTAACGCGGGGCTGGCGGAGAGCGGGGCTCCGCCGTCTACCCGGCGGCGCAGTAGTGACCCGGCAACACTCCTGGCCTTCTGTCCCTCCGCCACGAGGGGAGCGGGTGGACAGAGGTCCGCAACGTGTGAACACCCCGATCCCTACGACAAGGCCAGGCCGTATGACCACCACTCCCGCACCGGGACACCCGATGAGGTCCTGTGTACTGATCACTAACCCCCAGGGGCATGCGCTCGTTGTTACTCCTGCGAAGCAGGACGCACCGTGGATGCTTCCCGGTGGGCTCGTCGAACAGGGTGAGTCCCCGCTTGATGCCGCCCGCCGGGAAGTCCGCGAAGAACTCAACCTCGACCTCGGCGAGCGCATCCGTGAACTGGCTGCCGTCGAATGGCTTGCGGCCACCCATCCCGGGCGACGCGACCGGCTCGTCTTCGTCTTCGCTGGCCCCCAACTCCGGCCCGACGAGGAGGAGAGCATCATCTTGCAGCACGACGAGATCGCCTTCTGGCGTTGGATGCTCGTCGGCGACTTGATCTTGCAGTACCCCCGCATCGCGGCCCGCATCGTCCCGTGGCTCCACCAGCCCAACACCACGTCCTACCGAGAGACAAGGAACCCGGAGGGAACATCATGACCGACTTCGCCGACCGCCCCCTGCGCATCGGCACTCGCAGTTCACCCATGGCGCTCGCTCAGACCGAACATGTCTCCAGGCTCCTCCGCGAACTGACGCCTGGCCTCGAAATCGAGGTGAAGCCCACCACGACGGAGGCTGACCTCTGGCAGGGAGACCTTGCACAACTCGGCGGCAAGGGCCTGTTCGTCAAGGACATCGACGCGCAACTTCAGCGCGGGGACATCGATATGGCGATCCATTGCCTCAAGGATGTGCCCGGTGACGTCCCGATGCCGCAGGGCCTCGTGTTCGCCGCCATGCTCCCGCGTGCCGACGTCCGGGACGTTCTCCTGGTCCCCGAAGGGTCAACGGTCAAAACGCTGGCCGATCTTCCCCCCGGCGCCGCCGTGGCCACTACGGCCGTACGACGCAAGGCCCAGATCCTCAAGGTGCGCCCCGACCTCAACGTGATCAGGGTGCGGGGCGCTGTCGGAACCCGCGTCGAAAAGCTCGACGGCAAGAAGGGTGACCTTCAGGCCGAGGGCATGGTGCTCGCCCGCGCCGGACTGGAGCGCCTCGGCATCGAAGGCCGCATCCGCCACGAGTTCTCGGTGCACGAGATCCTGCCCGCAGTCGGCGCCGGCGTCCTCGCCCTGGAATGTCGCCGCGACGACGGCCCTGTTGCCGCCCTGCTGGAGCGCCTGAACGATCCCAAGACGCAGACCGAGGCCACTGCCGAGCGGGTCATGCTCCATGGCCTTCGCGGACACTGCAATTCGCCGATCGCCGGGTATTGCACCACGGAGCCTGACGGGCAACTCTCCCTCCGCGGCATGGTCTTCTCCCGCGACGGCAGTAAGTTCGTCCACGCCCACATCTGGGGCGAGGACTCGAACGACCCGGGCACCCTCGGGGCACGCGTCTCCGCCGAACTTCTCCGGCAGGGCGCACGGGACATCATCGAGGGCATTCCCCACTGACCCTCGTCCGGCCACCCGATGACTGGCCTAAACGGCTACAACGAAGTCCCTCACCCGGTTTCGGGTGGGGGACTTCGTTTGTTCGGGTCCGATCAGAGCAGAGCGAGGAACGGGTTCTCCTCCAGGAGTGCCGACCGCTTCACCGGCCTGGGCTCCGGGGCCGGTTGAGGAGCGGGGCGGTAAGCGTCTATGCGGACCACGGTTGCCGACTGCCGGTTGTCGCTCTGGGTGCTGGCCGGCTGTGCGTCTGCGTGACATTGGGGCTCGTCGTCGGCGAGGGTGAACACGATGGCGGGCCGCCCGCCCTTTCCCTGCTTCTCCGTGGTGACCACGATCCCGGGGAGCGCCTTGACCTCGGCTGCCGAAGCGTTGACGAACGGGAGCACCTGGGACGAGGTGGCCTTGTCCCCGTGCAGCGCGATCCGGGCGCGGACCTTTTCCACCAGGCTGAGGGGCTGCCGCTTGGGCTTGTCGGCTCCTGCGTCGCCGACGATGTCCAGGACCGAGTCCATGGCGTAGGTGACCAGTGCTGCCGCCGCGTCCAGGTCCTCCACCGTGATCTGCGACCGCAGGTCGAACAAGGCGTACAGGGCCGCGATGCGGCGTACCTGCTCATTGCAGCGGGCCGCGAACGCCTTCAGCCCCTCGGATTCCCGGGCCTTGGTGAGGAGGTCTCGCCGGATGATGTCGGCCGTGTCGTAGGCGTCTTCGGAGAGGGCGACGAGGCCGATGCGCTGTCCGTGGCGGACGGCACGGGCCATGGCCTCCCCGGCTTCGGGGATGAGGTGCGCGGGCATCCGGTCGCGTTCGCTGAGCCAACGGACCTGGGCCACGGGGAGGATCAACAGCCGGTTGTAGGAGCCGCCGTCGCGTTCGGTGGTGCTCATGCTGGCCCGGAACTCCTCCGGGGTGATGTGCCCCATGATCGAGACCCGGGGGTCGTCCACCTGCACGGGTAGGCACGCGCCCACGGGCGGCAGACCTCCAAGCGGAAGACCCGGCCATGGGCGCGGCCGATCCCGGCGAACCGGGTGGCCGCGCCCCAGTCAGGCCCCCGGCATGGGAAGGCGGCTGACCGCGGCGGACGCTCCCGGAATGCGGGCGCATCAGTGCGTCGGGGAAGACCCTGGCGGCTGGCTGGCACCAACTTCGCTGGAATCAAGGAAAGTTGACTGCGATTGCGCATGCCGCAACGCTCGTTGCGAGTGCCCTGACGCGAGTGTCACCACCCCGCACCACCCTGAGAGATGGCTGGTGGCCCCGGGGCCGGGCATTGGGCCTGCGTAGGCTCCGGACATGCATGTAGTTGCCATTCTCGCCCTCGACGACGTGGCGGCCATCGACCTCGTCGTCCCGTGCCATGTGTTCGCACTCGCGCAACGTCCCGACGGAACGCCCGCGTACGAGGTCAGGGTCTGCGCGGAACGGACCGTTCATGCGACCGCCGGTGCGCAGCGCCCGTTCCAACTCCTGGCAGGCCACGGGCTGGAGGATGCGCGTGAAGCCGATACCGTGATCGTGCCCGGCATTGCCCCCGATCGGGAGATGTCTCCGGCGGCGGTGCGGCTGATACGTGAGATCGCGGCCGGGGGGACGCGGGTGGCATCGATCTGTACCGGAGCGTTTGTTCTCGCTGCGGCCGGGCTGCTCGACGGGGGCAGGGCGGCGACGCACTGGTTGTTCGCGGACCAGTTGGCAGAGGAATTCCCGGCGGTGGAGGTGGATCCGTCCGTCCTGTTCGTGGACAACGGTCAGATTCTCTCCTCCGCCGGCATTGCCGCGGGCCTCGACCTGTGTCTGCACATGGTGCGGCGCGACCTCGGGGCGGCGGTGGCGGCCCGTACCGCGCGGATGATCGTGATGGCGCCGCAACGGGCCAGTGGTCAGGGGCAGTTCATCGAGTATCGCGATCCTGTCGACGATGCCGACGACCTCGGGCCGACGCTGCGGTGGATGCAGGGCAACCTCGAGGTGCCGCTGACCGTCGCGGACATCGCCGCCCATGCGGTCATGAGCACACGCTCCCTCACCCGGCGCTTCCGTGCCCAGACCGGTACCACGCCGCTGCGCTGGCTGCTGGACAGGCGGCTGCAACGGGCGAGGGAGCTGCTGGAGACGACCGGCCTGCCCATGGAGCGGGTCGCCGAGGCGGTGGGCTTTGGATCGAGTGCGACCTTGCGGCATCACTTCACCCGGCACATCGGCACCACGCCGAAGACCTACCGCGCCGCTTTCCAGGGCGGACAGACCAGCGGACAGACCAGGTGAGCGTGGTTGGCCGTATGTTGTGCCCGGCAGGCCCTGTTGGCTCTGTCCGGTGGCTCCTCCCTCGCCACAGACTGGTCGGCGAAACCCCTTTCACCAGCTCTCTTGGGAGGATCGCATGAGGGTGCACACCGTGCTCTACGACGGCGTGGAGGAACAGGACTTCGCCGGGCCCGTCGAGGCGTTCGGCGCCATCGTGGGCCCGCCCGAGGTCAAACGGAGTTTTGTCACCGCGGACGGCCCCCGCACGGTGACCACAGCTGCCGGAATGAAGATCCTGGTGGAGGAGCCATGGTCGCCACAGTCGGCCGATGTGCTCGTGGTGCCCGGTGGCGGCTACGGCGAGGGCTCAGGCGTGCTGAGGGAGATCCACCGCGGTGTCCTGCCCCGGAAGCTGGCCGAGGCGAGACGCCCCGGGTTGATCGTGGCGGCAGTCTGCACCGGGACGATGCTGCTCTCCGCCGCGGGGATCACCAAGGGCCGGCCCTGCACAACCCACCACATCGCCAAGGAGGATCTGGCGAAACAGGGCGGGAAGGTGGTGGGCGGCAGAGTCGTCGACGACGGTGACCTGGTCACCTCCGGAGGGGTCACCTCCGGTGTCGACCTTGCGATCTGGCTCGCGGAACGTCTGTATGGGCCCGAGGCCGCCCTGTTCGTCGAGGAGGTGCTGGAGTTCGAGCGCCGGGGCACGGTCTGGCGGGCCGCCTGAGCGTGCCGTGCACGCCGGCCGCGCCCGCCGTCGTCGCGGCACCGCGGGCTCGGCGATGAGCGCGGCTCTCGCCTCCTTCGAAACGGTCTCGTTGCGCAGAGCGCAACGTCCGTTGCGAGGCGTCCGGCGCAGCGGCAGGATGCCACCGTGACCGACCTCCTCGACCTGGCCCCCGTCATCCCCGTCGTGGTCCTGCACGACGCCGCCGACGCGGTGCCGCTTGCCCGGGCGCTGGTCGAGGGCGGGCTGCCCGCCATCGAGATCACCCTGCGGACACAGGGCGCGCTGGAGGCAATTGCGGCCATCGCGGCGGAGGTTCCGGAGGCCGTCGTCGGGGCGGGTACGGTGTTGCGGCCCGCGCAGGCGGAGGCGGCGGTGGAGGCCGGGGCGCGGTTCCTGGTCAGCCCGGGGTGGACGGAGCGGCTGCTGGATGCGATGCGGGGGGCGGGAGTGCCGTATCTGCCGGGGGTCTCGACGGCGTCCGAGGTGCTGGCGCTGATGGAGCGCGGGGTGCGGGAGATGAAGTTCTTCCCGGCGGAGGCGGCCGGGGGGGCGCCCTATCTCAGGTCCCTTGCCGCGCCGCTGCCGACGGCCCGTTTCTGTCCCACGGGTGGGATCGGGGTGGACTCCGCGCAGGCCTATCTGGCGCTGCCGAACGTCGGCTGTGTCGGCGGCACATGGATGCTGCCACCGGATGCGGTGCGGTGCCGGGACTGGGGGCGGGTGGCGGAACTGGCCCGCGAGGCCGCCGAGTTGTAGGCGGCGGGCAGGCGGCGGGGACGTTCCGGGCCCGGTGAGCGACTCCTTCCGGTGAACGCGCGGGCGCCCGGATGACGGACGGACCCGATCACAGGCGCGGTCGGCGATAGCCTGCTCCCGTCATGAACGAATTCGCCGACGAAGCCCGCTCACGAGTCGCACACCTGCTCAGGATGGCCAACACCACGGACGATCAGGTGAGAGCCCGGCTCATCGAGTACGCGGACACCACCCCGGAGCCGCCGATCATGGACCGGGCCGGGATCGTCACCACGGGTTGCCCGCGGTGCCGCAGAACCGCCTGGCGGCAGGAGGACACCGAGGGCCCGGTGTGGGTCTGTGCTTCGTGCGGGCATGTGGAAGGGGTGACGGTGGAGTGCCCCCGCTGCGAGACCGCGATGGAGCCGCCGGCGCCGGGGGCTCCCGACCGGTGGCAGTGTCCCAGTTGCCCCCGGGTCGCGGCGACCGGTGAGAGTCCGCAGGACATCGAGAACCGGGAGCAGCGGCGGCTGCGGGCCGTCGCCCTGCTGGGCAAGGCGATGGCGGCCCGCCGGGCCACCGAGTGAGCCGGGCCCGAGCGGTCGCGTGGGCGCGACCGGCCACGGACGGCCCGCAGCCGCATGACCACGCTTCCAGTGGAGCGCTACCGCAGGTGCGAGGTGTCGTTCAGCAGCCGCAGCGAGGCATTGCCGTCCCCGTAATACGCCACCGCCGACACCGAGGCCGCCGCCAGTTCCATCCGGAACAGCGCCTCGGGGGGCGCGCCCAGGGCCAGCCGGACCAGGGTCTTGATCGGGGTCACATGGCTCACCAGCAACACCGTGCGCCCCACATGGCGGGCGAGGAGCTTGTCCCGCGAGAGGGCCACCCGGCGGGCGACCGCCGCGAAGCTCTCGCCGCCGCCGGTGGGGGCGGCCTTGGTGGAGCCCAGCCAGGCGTCGAGGTCCTCGGGGTGGCGCTCGCGGACCTCGGCGAAGGTCAGCCCCTCCCAGGCGCCGAAGTCGGTCTCGCGCAGGCCCTCTTCGACCCGGACCTCGAGCCCGAGCCGCGCGGCGACCGTCTCGGCCGTCTCCCGGCAGCGCCGCAGCGGTGAGCTGACGACGGCCTGGATGGTGCCGCGTGCGGCGAGCGCGGTGGCGACCGCCTCCGCCTGCCGGCGGCCGGCGGGCGAGAGTTCATGGTCGTCGCCGCCGCTGCCGGAGAATCGCTTCTCCGGGGTGAGCGCGGTCTCGCCGTGGCGCAGCAGGACGAAGGTGGTGGGGGTGCCGAGGTCGGCGGGGGCGGCCCAGCCGATGGGAGTGTTCCGCCCGACTGCGGCTTCTTCCGGCGTCTCCGCCCTGGGCTGGGGCACGGCGGAGCGTGTCGGCTCCCACTGCTTGCCCTTTTTGCCCGCGTCCATGGCCTCGTTGGCGAGCCGGTCCGCGTGCTTGTTCTTCTCTCGCGGGATCCACTGGTAGCTGACCTGGTTCGCCGGGAAGACCGCCTGGGCGCGGGCGGCCAGCGGCTTCATGTCCGGGTGCTTGATCTTCCAGCGGCCGGACATCTGCTCCACGACGAGCTTGGAGTCCATCCGGACCTGGATGACGGCGTCCGGGTCGATGGCCTTGGCGGCCTCGAGTCCGGCGATGAGGCCCTTGTACTCGGCGACGTTGTTGGTGGCGGTGCCGATGTATTCGGCGGCCTCGGCGAGGGCCTCGCCGGTCACGGCGTCCAGGACGACCGCGCCATAGCCGGCGGGGCCCGGGTTGCCCCGGGAGCCGCCGTCGGCCTCGACGACAAAGCGGTTGGCCATGGGGCTTACAGGCCCGACTCGGGCGTACGGACCAGGATGCGGCGGCAGTTCTCGCACCGTACGACCTGGTCGGCGGCGGCCGCGCGGACCTCGTTGACCTCGGTGATGTTCAGCTCCAGGCGGCAGCCCTCGCAGCGGCGCTGGTAGAGGCGGGCCGCGCCGACGCCGCCCTCCTTGACGCGCAGCTTGTCGTAGAGCGCCAGCAGGTCGGCGGGGAGGGAACCGGCGACGATCTCGCGCTCCTTGGCGACGCCGGCGATGTCGGCGTCGATCTCCGCGACCGCCTCGTCGCGGCGGGCGGTGACGGCGTCGACCTTGGCCTGGACGGCCCCGACCCGCTCGGTCAGCTCGACGACCCGCTCCTGGGCGGCCTCCCGGCGCTCCATGATCTCCAGGACGACGTCCTCGAGGTCGCCCTGGCGCTTGGCGAGGGAGGCCACCTCGTGCTGGAGGTTCTCCAGGTCCTTGGGCGACATTCCGGCGCCGGAGTCGAGGCGCTGCTGGTCGCGGGCGGCGCGCTGGCGTACCTGGTCGACGTCCTGCTCGGCCTTGGTCTGCTCGCGGGCGGTGTCGCTCTCCTCGGTCTGCGCGGCGACCAGCAGGTCGCGGTGCTGGGTGAGGTCGCCCTCGAGGGAGGTGAGCTCGGCGTGCTCGGGCAGGTTCTTGCGTCTGTGGGCGAGCTGGCCGAGGCGGGTGTCGAGCGCCTGGAGGTCGAGGAGGCGGATCTGGTCGGCGGGCGCGGCGTTCAGTTGGGGGCTCCTATGTGGCTGTTCAGCGGTGATGGGAGGACGACGCCGCGTGGGCGGTCCAAGGGTCGGTCACGATACGGGAGACATGGGTGCGCAGATCCCAGCCGTGCCGGTCGGAGATCTCGTCGAGCTGGGCGGCGGCCTGCTCGGTCCAGGGCCACTCGGTGGCCCAGTGCGCGGCGTCGACCAGGGCGAGCGGGCTGTGCTGCTGGGCCTCGGAGGCGGGGTGGTGGCGCAGGTCGGCGGTGAGGTAGGCGTCCACGCCCGCCGCCCGTACCTCGTCGAAGAGGGAGTCGCCGGAGCCGCCGCAGACCGCGATGGTGCGCAGGGTGTGCTGGGGGTCGCCCGCGGCCCGGATGCCCTGGGCGGTGGCGGGCAGCCGCTTGGCGGCGCGCTCGGCGAACTCGGCGAGCGTCAGCGGCGGATCGAGCTCGCAGATCCGGCCGAGCCCGCGGCGGCCCGCCGGGTCGGTGGCGTCGGGCACCAGCGGGCCGGTGACGCGCAGGTCGAGGGCGCCGGCCAGGGCGTCGGAGACACCGGGGTCGGCGCGGTCGGCGTTGGTGTGCGCGACATGCAGGGCGATGTCGTTCTTGATCAGGGTGTGCACGGCACGGCCCTTGAAGGTGGCGGCCGAGACCGTGGTGGTGCCGCGCAGATAGAGCGGGTGGTGGGTGACCAGCAGGTCGGCGCCGAGCCGTACGGCCTCGTCGACGACCTCCTGGACGGGGTCCACGGCGAACAGGACCCGGCCGACAGGGCTGTCGGGTTCGCCGCAGACGGTGCCGACGGCGTCCCACTGTTCGGCCCGCTCCGGGGGCCACAGGGCGTCGAGCGCGGCGATGACTTCAGACAGTACGGGCACGGGGAAAGGCTACCTTCCACCCGCGTCCGCAGGGCCATGGATCAGTCACCTCCAGCCAGGAGCAGACTTGCCTCTATTTCTCAGGCGAATCGGATAATTCCCACCCTTACGCATGAAGCGCCTTCCCTCGGAGGGTTAAGCGCGGAGGGCGAAAACTACGTTCAGTGCCGGAGGTGACGTTTCTCATGACGGTCTGTGCCCCCCAGAGCACCCCCGAGAGCACTCCCCAGAGTGCCCCTATGAAAAGCAGCGCACCGATGGACATGAGACGCCCGGCGTTCACGGTCACCGTGGACGGTTCGTACGCCGCGTGGCTGGCCCTCAGCCGGGCGACCGGCGGCTGGTTCCCGGAGCGGTGGACGCTCGACGGCCCCGAGCCCTATGCGGTGCCGCTGCCCGGCGTCCAGCCCGAGGAGCCGGACAGCGAGGTGCTGCCGCTGGCGGACGGCAGGGTGCTGATCCGGCGCCGGGTCGCCGAGCGGTATGCGCTGTCGCTGCTGTATCCGACCGGACCCGGCACCGGCGAGCTGCCGTTGGGGGCGATCGAGTGCCCCCGGCTGTCGCTGCTGCCGCCCGCGCCCAACGGCTCGTCCGCGTACGCCCTGGTGCACGGCGACCGGTCGACCACCCTATGGCTGGTGCACGGCGGCTCCTCGGGGCCGGAGCTGCTGGCGAAGGTGGAGGGCCGTTGCGCGGGCGGCGCCTGGCTGGACCGTTCGGGCCGGCTGCTCGCCCTGGACCGTGAGCTGGAGGGGCTCACCAAGGCCGTCGTCATCGACCTGGGGCGCGGCGGGGAGACCAGCCCGTTGCTGCAGATCACCGAGCGGAGCAACGACCGGCTGGTGCTGGCCGATCCGGACAGCGGTCTGCTGCTGGTGCGGTCCGACGCCCCCGGCCACGACCGGCTGGGGTGGGGGGTGCTGGGCTCCGCGCGCCCGGTGCGCTTTCCCGAGTGCCTGCGGTCGGCCGGGGCGGCGGTGACGCCGTTCGCCACCCAGCCGGGGCAGCCGCTGACGCCCGAGGCCTGCTCGGTGGCCTTCCGGATCGATCGGGACACCGGCAGCTGGGTGGGCGTGTGGCGGCCCGCCGCACGGCGGTTGCGGCAGTTCCCGGGCCCGGCCGGGTGGGTGGCGGGCGCCGGGCTGTGGACGGCCGGCGGAGAGCTGCGGCTGCCGTATGTGACCCCGCAGGTGCGGTGCGGGCTGGCCCGGCTGCGGCTGCCGGAGGAGGACGAGCAGCCGCGGGACCCCGACGACACGGACGAGCCGGCCGCGCCCCGGCCCGTACCGCTGCAGCAGGCACCGCACGCCCGGACCGGGCCGGGCGGAGGCAGAGGTATGTGACACATCGTGCCGGTCCGGGGTGGCTGGGCCGATCAAGGTCCCGTTAGGATTGGTCCGGGGGTTGCGCAGCGGTACCGGAACGGTCGTGCGCGGAAAGCGTGTTGACTTGCATCGCACGGTGTGCGCCCTCGCGTACAGCACGGATCCATACCCACGGAGTGACCTTCCTCATGTCCGAAGCCCGAATCGACACGACCGAGGCGAGCCCCATCGAGGCATCCGCCCAGGCCGCAGCCGCCGGCTCCGGCAAGCACCGCGGCCCGGAGTCCCAGGAGAACGACCACACCTCGTCGCACGGCAAGCACCGTCGCGCGGGCGAGGCGAGCTAAGCGGTCTCGGGGCGAAGCCCCAGGAGTTCGGCCGCCGCGAACGTCTCATACGGCGGCCGCCCCGCGAAATACCGTGTGAGCGAGTCGAGTTCGCCGACCGTGAACTCGGCCGCCACCCGGGGCCGGGCCATCACCGCCACCATCCCTCCGTGCACCACGAAGACCTGTCCGCTCACCCCGGCGGCGGCCGGTGACGCAAGATGGGCGACCAGCGGCGAGACATGCTCCGGCGCCAGCGGGTCGGGCTGCCCCGGCGGAGGTGTGTCGGTGAAGACGTCCGAGGTCATCCGGGTTCGGGCGCGGGGGCAGATGGCGTTCACCGTGACGCCGTACTTGCGCAGCGCCTCCGCCGTGGAGGTGGTCAGCCCGACGATCCCGCCCTTCGCCGCCGCGTAGTTGGGCTGCCCGGCCGACCCGGCGAGGAACGCCTCGGAGGAGGTGTTGACGATCCGCCCGTACACCGGCTCGCCCGTCGCCTTGGCCCGTTCCCGCCAGTGGGCGGAGGCGAAGCGGATCGTGTTGAAGTGGCCCTTCAGATGGACGCGGATCACCGAGTCCCATTCGTCCTCGGTCATGGCGAAGACCATCCGGTCGCGCAGGATGCCCGCGTTGTTGACCAGGATGTCCAGCGAGCCATAGGTGTCCAGGGCCAGCCGCACCAGCTCCCGGGCCTGCTCGAAGTCGGCCACATCACCGCCGTGGGCGGTGGCCCGGCCGCCCGCCGCCCGGATCTCGGCGGCCACCGCCTCGGCGGGCCCCGCGGATGCCTCGCCGGAGCCGTCCCGGCCGGGCCGGCCGTGGTCGTTGACCACCACAAAGGCGCCCAGCCGGGCCAGCTCGAGGGCCTCGGCCCGGCCGAGGCCGCGCCCGGCGCCGGTGACGATCGCCGTTCTGCCGTGCAGGGCCGGCTGCGGGACCGGTTGCGGGACCGGTTGCGGGACCGGTTGTGAAGTCGGCCGTGAAGTCTGCTGTGGAGTCGGTTGTGAAGTCGGTTGTGAAGTCACTGCCCGCCCCCGTCAGATCTCTATGCAGGTGCGCAGCGCCTGGCCCGAACGCATCTGGTCGATGGCGTCGTTGATCCCGGCGAGCGGGACCCGGTGGGTGATCATGCCCTCGAGGTCGACGCGGCCCGCCCGCCACAGGGCGATGGCCCGTTCATAGGAACGCAGCACATCGCCGCCGCCGTAGAGCGAGGGCAGGATCTTCTTCTCGTTGAAGAACAGCTCGAACATATTGAGCTGGAGGGAATCGTCCATGGCGCCCGCCCCGACCACACACAGGGTGCCGCCGCGCCGGGTCATGTCATAGGCGGTGCGCGCGGTGGCGGAGGTGCCGACGACCTCGAAGACATAGTCGAAGCCCTCGCCGCCGGTGACCCGGGTCCTGGCGTCGTTCAGGGCGCCGGGGTGCACCGCCTCGGTGGCGCCGAACCGCAGCGCCGCCTCGCGGCGGGAGGCGACCGGGTCGACGGCGACGATCTGTGCCGCGCCCGCCACCCGGGCGCCCTGGACGGTGGCGATGCCGACCCCGCCGCAGCCGATGACGGCCACCGAGGAACCGGCCGTCACCCGGGCGGTGTTGAGCGCGGCACCGAGCCCGGTGGTCACCCCGCAGCCGATCAGCGCGGCGACCTCGAACGGCACATCGTCCGGGATGGGCACCGCGCAGCCCGCCCCGACCACGGTCTGCTCGGTGAAGGTGCCGGTGCCCGCGAAGCTGAAGACATCGCCGCCGGGTCGTTTGAAGTTGGGGGTGGACACGCTCAGGAAGCCGGACAGGCACAGCTGGGTCTCCCCGCGTCTGCACGACGGGCAGCTGCCGCAGGCGGGCAGCCAGCAGACCAGCACCCGGTCCCCCGCCCTGAGCCCGTCGACCCCGTCGCCGACCTCCAGCACCTCGCCCGCCCCCTCGTGCCCGGGGATGAAGGGCGCGGGCTGCGGCAGCACACCGGACATCGCGGACAGATCGGAGTGGCACAGCCCGGCGGCCCTCATCCGCACCCTGACCTTGCCGGGGCCGAAGCCCACCGGCTCGATGTCGTCGAGGACTTCGAGCGTCTCCTGGCCCTTCTCGTGCTGTACGGCGGCACGCATGGCGCGACTCCCTTCGTACGGCTGTCGGTTGAGCGTCAGGGCGTTACTGGCCGGCTCGACGACCGTGTCCGCGAGCACGGGCGCGTCCTCGCGCTCCACGACCGTCGCGGACACCTGGACCCGGTCGCCGCCCAGGCGCCACATCCGCACCCGCAGGGTCTCGCCGGGGAAGACCACGCCCGCGAAGCGGGTGGTGTACGAGCGGACCCGGGCGGCCTCGCCGCCGAGCGCGGTGTCCACCACGGCCTTGAGGACCATGCCATAGGAGCACAAACCATGCAGGATCGGCCGGTCGAAGCCGGCCCGCGCGGCGAATTCGGGGTCGGCATGCAGGGGGTTCCAGTCGCCGGAGAGCCGGTAGAGCAGGGCCTGGTCCTCGCGGATCGCCCGCTCCACGGTCATATCGGGCGCACGCCGGGGCAGTTCGAGACGGCTGGAGGCGCCGCGCTCTCCGCCGAAGCCGCCCTCGCCCCGGATGTAGATCTCGGCCTCGCTGCTCCACAGTGGCCCGTCGGCGTCGGCGACCTCGGTGTGCAGCACCAGGACGGCCGCCTTGCCCTTGTCGTACACGGCGGCGATGCGGGATGTCTGGGTGGCGCCGTCGGCGCCGGCCGGGATGGGCCGGTGCAGGGCGATGCGGTGCCCGCCGTGCAGCACGGCGGCGAGGTCGACCTCGATGCCGGGCGCCGAGAGCCCCCCGGCCAGGGCCATGCCTCCCCCGGCGACGGTAGCGAAGGAGGGCAGCACCTGGAGCCTGCTCTCCAGGGTGTAGCGGAGCTCGGCGGGATCGGTGGCCGGGCAGCCCGCGCCGATGCCCAGGTGGTAGAGCTGGACGTCCTTGTGGCCCCAGGAGAGCGGGGTCACCCGTGGCTCGGCGGCGATGGCCTTGGCGGCGTCGATGGGCATGGAGGTCCAGCTCCTTCACGGGTTCCGACCGACGATCCGGCTGACTGGAACACGTTCCATAGTGGAACACGTTCTATGCGGAGCGGATCCCTGTATAGCCGGTTCCGGATGACGGGGGAAGACATCGGGGGGACAAAAGTCACAGGTCGCCGGGGACTTTTGTGTCTGCCCAGGTCAGGGCGGCATTTCATAGAGTGCGCGGTATGCAGCGCATATCGGGGGACCTGGCGAAGGACATCCAGCGGGTGAAGGTGCCCAGCAGGTGGGCCGTCCTGCCGTGGATGTTCGCCAACACCCGGGACATCATCCAGGTCCTCACCGGCCGGCTGCCCCTGCCCTGGCTCGGCGGCGCGGGCCTCCTCGTCTTCACCGCGCTCTACGCCACCACGATCTTCAGCGCCCTCGACAAGCGCCGCCGCTCGACGCGCACCCCCGTGTTCGCGCTGGCCGGGCTGGCCGCCGTCACCTATGCGCTCACCATCGGTTACCCGAACCACTGGGAGATGTGTTTCCCCCTGCTCTCCTTCGCCGCCGGGATCGCGCTGCGCGGCAACGGCCGGCGGCTGGCGGCCGTGATGGGCCTGATCGGCACCTCGGCCGGGGCCATCGCGGGTCTGCGCACCGGCGACCAGGGCACGGCGGGCGTTCTCGTCATCGGCTGGGGCACCGGCGCCGCGGGCCTGGTCGCCGCCGCCCTGCTCAACCTCTTCGAGGCCGTGGACACCCTGCGCCGCACCCGCGAGGAGCTCGCCCACGCCGCCGTGGAGCGCGAGCGCCTGCGCTTCTCCCGCGATCTGCACGACCTGCTCGGCCACACCATGTCGGTGATCGTGGTCAAGGCCGAGGCGGTACGCCGGCTGGGGCCGCGCAACCTGGAGGCCGCGCTGGGCCACGCCGCCGACATCGAGGCGGTGGGCCGCCAGGCGCTGACCGAGATCCGGGAGGCCGTCACCGGCTACCGCGAGGGCAGCCTCAGCACCGAACTCGACAACGCCCGTTCCCTCCTGGATGCCTCCGGCATCACCCCCGAGATCCGTCAGTCGGGACCGCCGCTGCCGCCGCAGACCGGCGCCCTGCTGGGCTGGGTGGTGCGCGAGGGCGTCACCAATGTGGTACGACACAGCGGCGCGTCCCGCTGTGCGATAGAGGTACGCGGCGAACCCGACCGCGTCCACCTGGAGATCACCGACGATGGCTGCGGCGTGGGCTCGGCGAAGCCGGGGACGGAACCGGGTAGGGGCGGCAACGGCCTCAAGGGGCTCACCGAGCGACTGGCGGCCGCGAGCGGCTCGCTGACCTCCGGGCCCGCCGGGCGGCGCGGCTTCCGGCTGGTGGCGGAACTTCCGGTGGACGACGAGGAGAAGGCGGTCGCGTGAGATCCCCCGCGACCCCGGGTACTCGGGCGCGGACTCCACTCTCAACTCTCCCTGTTTTCCGGATAATTGCACCCCCTCGGTTCCATGACCCCGTGCCCGTCCCTTGCTGGGCGGGAGCGGGGCCTTTCGCGTGTCCGGCGCCTCTGGCCAGGCGTACGCTGCGGGTACTAGCCCTACTTGTCAAGGGAGCGTGCACCATGGCTGATTTGCCCGTAGAGCTGACGACTGGTGAGCGTGTCCGCATCCTTCGGGAACGCCGAGGGATGACGCGGGCCGTGCTCGCCGGTCTGGTCGGTAGGTCGTCCGATTGGTTGAAAAAGATCGAGAACGGTGAGCGGGAACTGAGGTCGATCACCCACCTTGTGCGACTGGCTCGTGCCCTGCACGTCTCCGACGTAGCCGTACTGACCGGGGATGAGCTGGCTATTCCGGCGGATGCCGTCGGCAAGCTGTCTCACGCTTCTGTTACGCCGATCAGGGCGGCTATGCATGGCGTCTCGTTCGTCGGCATGCCGACCGTGGGCCCTTGCTCCCCTGAAGCACTGAAAGGCCGCGTAGAGGGCGCGTGGCGGCTCTGGCATCGCAGCAGGCACCAGCGGACGGAGGTCGGGGCGCTGCTGCCTGACCTGATCCGAGACGCACACGCCTGCGTGAAGGCTCACCAGGGGGACGACCGGCGGGCCGCTCACGCTGCCACAGCAGACCTGTACCGCCTCGTTCAACGGCTACTTGCCCACATCTGCGAGCCAGAGCTCTACTGGCTCGCGCTGGACCGTGGACGGGCACACAGCGAGGAGTCCGACAACCCCGTCTCTCTCGCCCTAGCAGCATGGTCCACGGCGATCGGGCAGCGCGCGGCAGGTTTCGGGGAAGAGGCTGTACAGACCGACGAAGCAGGTATGGGCCTCCTGCGCGATCTGCTGGAGGATGGAGATCCTGAAGTCCTGGGCGTCTATGGGGCGTTGAACCTTCAAGCCGCTATTTCGTGTGGGCTCGACGGTCGTTCCGGCGACGCTGAATGGTATCTGACGGAGGCCGACCGTACGGCGTCCCGTCTTCCCGCTGGTTACACGCACACCCCGTCAGCGTTCGACGCGGCCAACGTCGCGATTCACAGCGTGAGCGTCGGCGTCGGGCTGCTGACGCCGGGTGAGGCCCTGAGGCGGGCCGAGGCCATCACGCCGGAGGCCGTCGGCTCCCTGGAACGGCGCTCCCGCCTACTGCTCGACATTGCGGCCGGACATCACCAGAAGCACGAGACGGCAGCAGGGGTGCACTACCTGTCAACGGCCCACAAGGTCAGTCCGGAAGCGGTGCGGTACGTCCCATTTGCGCGGGGCCTGGCTCGGGACCTGGCCAAGGCTGCGTCCGGCCCCCTGAAGGCTGATGCAGTCGCGCTTGTTGAGGCTGTGGGGGTGGCTGCTGCCTGACCCGTTCGAGTAGGGGGACGGTTTGGGTCCATCGCCAAATTCCCATCGCCATACCGTTCTTCGCGACCTATGCGAGAGGACGGCGAAGAACCATGGACGACGACTGGACCCCCACCACGGGCAAACACGCGGTGGACACAACGAACGGCAGGATCGGCGAGGTACGCAGACTCTTCGAACGGGCCGCGTACCTCGTACCGCCGGATGGTGATCGCGAATGGGCCGCGCCGCCCGGCGGGTTGCGCAGGCCGACCGACACGGAGCTGTCGCGGGCGCTGACGTGGTCCCTGCCGGTTGGGCAGCGCTCATGAGCCGGGCCCGCTCCGCTCCGCCTCACGCATACCCGGAACCCCCGGCGGATCTCCCCCTTCGCCTGGCCCTGGAGCCCACCCCCGTGGAGGGCTGCAAGGTGTGCACGCACGCCGTAGCGTGGCGCCACGCCTACCGCACGGGCAGAGGCACCCCGGACGGCTACGCGAACCAGTCAGCGGCGTCTGACTGCAACGTGGAGATCCGCAACCACCCGCACGAGCCGCGCAAGATGACGCTTCCGGTCAAACCTCCGGTGGTGGCGTCATGAAACGAAGCGTCATCCGCCCCGCCGTGAAGCACTCGATCAGCACCCACCCGCGCAGCGAGATCACCGTTACGGCGCACTGCATGAGCGGCGGGTGCGGGTGGGCGCTCGCCCCGACGGCAGATCTGGAGACGGCCGACGTGGCGATGATGTCGCACACGGGCCGTACGGGTCACCCGCTGTTCGGCCGGATGTTCGAGGACATGGCCCTCGTGCGCCGCCTGGAACTGAACGAGGGGAAGCGGGACACCCCGCCACTTCCGTCCGAGGAGCCGCAGCACGACCGCGCGGCCCACTGAGACACCCGCCCGGTTGTACGCCACAATTCCCGTGGAGGGGAGTCGGCTGACCGGGTGCACCACCGCACGACGGCGCGGAGGCGGACTCTGTGCCGACACAGCGAAGGAGGCACGACGACCGTGATCCTGCGGAACAACGATGGTGGTAAGGACAAACTGCCGGGCGAGCCCTACCCGGGCCCGCACCAGCCGCCCACCCCTGACGGAGGCCCCGGCGTTCCCAACCCGCCCAAGAAGGCCATCCGCCAGTGACCGCCAACGCACACCAGGAGCGCCCCAGCCGTACAGAGCTGGGGCGCCTCCTCATGTCCGATGGCACTCTGACGCCCGACTGGGCACCCGCGTTCGCCGCCGTGCCCCGCTCCGCGTTCCTGCCGGAACTCATGTGGCCATTCGACATGAGCAGCGCCAAGAGCGTCGCCGTCAGCAGGACAGGCGATCCGGAAGCCTGGCAGCGGTACGCGGAATCCGACGTACCCATCGTCACGCAGTGGGACGACGGCCAGCACACCGGCACCGAGCCGGGGCACGTGTCCACCTCGTCCGCGTCAATGCCGAGCGTGGTGTTCCGCATGCTCCGGGACCTGGACGTACGACCCGGACAACGGGTGTTGGAAGTGGGCACCGGCACCGGGTGGAACGCTGCGCTCCTGGCTCACCGTCTCGGCGCTCAGAACGTCGTCACGGTGGAAGTGGACGAAGCCGTAGTGGAGTTGGCGCGGGCGGTACTCGAACGGTTCGGGCTTCCCGCCCGGGTCGTCCACGGCGACGGGTTCCAGGGCTACCCCGAGGGGGCGCCGTACGACCGGATCATTGCCACCTGTGGGCTTCGGTCCATTCCGTTCGCATGGGTGCGGCAATGCTATCCCGGCGGGGTGATCGTGGCCCCGTGGGGGACGCACTACAGCAACGGTGACGCCGTGGCCCGTCTGGTCGTCGCCGACGACGGAGAGAGCGTGTCAGGCACGTTCACGGGGCCCGTGGAGTTTATGAAGCTTCGGGCACAGCGCCTTTCGCCCGTGGTCCACCGCGACTACGTCCCCGGCAGCGTCGCCGATGGCGACGAGTCGTCCACCACCGTCACGGAAACGGAATTCGTCGGCGAACAGTTCGCCCCCCAACGGTTCGCTCTGGGGCTCCGTATGCGGGACTGCGTGCACGTCGTTGCCGACAAGCGCGACGGCGCGCGGCCCGTCTGGTTCTACGAGCTGACGGACCGCTCATGGGCGTGCGTCCAGTTCCGGGACGGCGACAAGGCTCGTGTCTGGCAGTCCGGCCCCCGCCGGCTATGGGACGAGGCGGAGAGCGCCCATCGCTGGTGGCTGGGCCACGGCGAACCGGATCACTCCCGGTTCGGTCTCACCGTGACCGCCGAAGGCCACCGCGCATGGCTGGACGAGCCGGCCGAATCCTGGCCCGTGTGATCAACGTCCCGTCCTCGCAGCTCCGTGGGTGCGTGGACGGGGCTCTGCGCTGTCTACGCTGAGCTCATGACCGAGCCTGGGACCGAGCAGCCGCCACGGTGTATAAGAACCCTCCTCGCCGAGGACCAGGGGATGATGCGGGGTGCCCTTGCGCTGCTGCTCGGGCTGGAGGACGACATCGAGATCGTCGCCCAGGTGAGCAAGGGCGACGAGATCCTGCCCAAGGCCCTGGAGATCCGGCCCGACATCGCCCTGCTGGACATCGAACTGCCCGGCCGCAGCGGCCTGGACGCCGCCGCCGACCTGCGGGACCGGCTGCCCGGCTGCAAGGTGCTGATCCTCACCACCTTCGGCCGCCCCGGCTATCTGCGCCGGGCCATGGAGGCGGGCGCATCCGGGTTCCTGGTCAAGGACGGGCCGGTCGAGGAACTCGCCGCCGTGATACGGCAGGTACTGGCGGGCAAGCAGGTCATCGACCCGGCGCTCGCGGCGGCCGCGCTCAGCGCCGGCCCCAACCCGCTCACCCAGCGCGAACGGGAGGTGCTGAGCGCGGCCGTGGACGGGGCGACCGTCGCCGACATTGCGGCCAAGGTGCATCTGTCGCCCGCGACGGTCCGCAATTACCTCTCCGCGGCGATCGGCAAGACCCAGACCCGTAACCGCATGGAAGCGGTCCGCACGGCCCGCCGGAACGGCTGGCTCTGAGCACACCGGCGCCAAGTACAACAAGTACAAGGAGAGAACCAACTCATGCCCCCCAAACCGGAAATACTCGCCGCCTTCGAGGCGGCGAAGGGCTTTATGCCCACCACCGAGGGCCTGGCCCTGTACGCCGCGGCCGAGGAGGCCGCCGCCCTCGGCCTGCCGCTCCTCGAAGTCGGCAGCTACTGCGGCCGGTCCACCATCCTGCTGGCCGCCGCCGCCCGCGAGGCGGGCGGCACGGCCGTGACCGTCGACCACCACCGCGGCAGCGAGGAGCAGCAGCCCGGCTGGGAGTACCACGACCCCACCCTGGTCGACACCGCCGTGGGCCGGATGGACACCCTGCCCACCTTCCGCCGCACCCTGTACTCCGCGGGCCTGGAGGACCATGTGGTGGCGATCGTGGGCCGCTCCCCCCAGGTCGCCGCTCTCTGGCGCACCCCGGTGGGCCTGGTGTTCATCGACGGCGGCCACACCGATGCCCATGCCACCGCCGACTACGAGGGCTGGGCCCCGCGGGTGGCGCCCGGCGGGCTGCTGGTCATCCACGATGTCTTCCCGGACCCGGCGGACGGCGGCCAGGCGCCGTACCGGGTGTACCGCAGGGCACTGGAATCCGGCGCGTTCACCGAGATCTCTGTGACGCACTCGCTTCGCGTTCTGCGCCGGACGGGCTCCGGCTGCTGAGCGACGACGCTAGAGTCGCCTGGGTGTCCAACGGCAGCTTTCCCCGCATACCCCGCCATCGGCAGGCGCTGGTGCTGACCGCGCTGCTCCTGGTTCCTCTCGCGGGGTGTACCGACGACGATGTCAAGTCGGCCGATGCGAAGCGTCCTTCGGCCGGCGCGCCCAGCACCAAGGCGACTCCGGCCGGGGCGCCCTCCGCCAAGCCCCCGGCCAAGCCCCCGGCCGGCGCATCACCCGCCCCCGGCACACCGACCCCGCCGCCGTCCCTCTCCTCGGATTCCTCGGGTTCCCCGAACGACGGCCCCGCCGCCGATGGCCCGCTCAGGGGCAAGGTGGTGGTCATCGATCCCGGACATAACATCCACAACCAGGACCACCCCACCGAAATCAATCGCTCCGTCGATATCGGCAATGGCCGCAAGGAGTGCGACACCACCGGCACGTCCACCAACTCCGGTTACGCCGAAGCCACGTTCAGCCTGGACGTCGCCCACCGCCTCCGCAAGATCCTGCGGGACCGGGGCGCCACCGTCGCCCTGACCCACGACGGGGACCGGCCGTTCGGGCCCTGCGTGGACGAGCGGGCCGAGATCGGCAACAAGGCGCACGCGGACGCCGCCATTTCGATCCACGCGGACGGGGCGTCCGTCGGCGACCGCGGTTTCCATGTGATTCTTCCCGCCAAGGTGAAGAGCGGACACGCGGACACCTCCGCCATCGTCGGACCGTCCAAGGAACTGGGCGCGCGGGTCGCCGGAAACTTCGTCCGATCGACCGGAACCGGCCCGTCCAATTACATCGGCCAGGGCACCGGGCTGGATGTGCGCTCCGATCTGGGCGGCCTCAATCTCTCCACCGTCCCCAAGGTGTTCATCGAGTGCGGCAATATGCGTGACCCGCAGGACGCCGCGCTGCTGACCGACGAGGCATGGCGCGAAAAGGCGGCGCAGGGGATCGCGAATGGCATCAGCGACTTCATCGGCGGGTAACGGGGGAAAGCAATGGCAGGCCACAGGCTTGTCACGAGGGCGAAACGAAGAGACGCCCCGACCGTGGGGGCGATAGGTTCCCCCGTACGATGGGGGGCCGCAATCCCCCGCGCCCTCGCACCTCGCGAACCGGCGGGCCGCCGCCGACCGACCAATTTCCACCAGCACGGACAAAGGACTTCAGGTGAACATCCGCTCCCTCACTCGAGGCGACGGCGTGGTGATCGGAGCAGCGGTGTTGCTGTTCATCGCCTCGTTCCTCAGCTTCCACTCCTACGACTGCGGCGGCGGGCTGGGCGCCCAGTACTGCCCCAAGGAGCCGACCGGCTGGAAGTCCGACATCTTCCCCGTGCTCCCGTCGATCTTCCTCAGCGGCATCATCGCCGCGGTGCTGATCCTCATCGCCCGCTTCCAGCCGGAGGGCCGCAAGGTCGTGGGCCTCGCCTTCGACCAGTGGGGCACCGCGCTCGCCGTGTTCGCCGCCTGGTCCTCGCTGTGGGCGCTGGGCGGCGGCGGTGAGCGCGTCTCGGCGGGCACCGGCCAGATCCTGGCTCTGATCGCCAACCTGGTGCTCGCCGCGGCCGCGGTGGCCACTCCGCTGGTGCCCGCGCTCAAGGCCCCGCTGATGGGCGCCCCGCGCCCGGCCGCCGCACCGGCTCCCTACGGCGCCGGCCCGACCCCGGGCTATGGCTACCCCAACCCCGCCGCGGGTCAGCCCGGCGCCTCGTTCGGCGGCCAGCCCGGCAGCCCGTACGGTGCGCCCCAGCAGCCCTTCGGCGCCCAGCCCCCCGTCGACCAGACGACCGTCCAGCCCGCCGCCTCCCAGCCGGACGGCGGCGCGTCCGCCGCGCAGCCCGGCGGCGGCCAGCCGTCCGGAGGCCAGCCGAGCGGCGGCCCGGCGGCCCCGGCCGCTCCGGCCGCCGGTTTCACGCCGTTCTGGTTCGCGGTGCCGGTGAACCGGCCGCTGTTCCCGGAGGACGGCTCCCCGGTCCCGATCGCCGAGCTCACGCCCGGCACCTGGTACCTGGCCGTCGACCAGCGCGGCCCGGCGCTCGTCGCGCAGACGCAGGACGGCCGCCGCGGTGTGCTGCAGGACACCTCGGGCATCCAGCGCGGCTGACCGCGCCACCCGTACGAAGGCCCGCCGGGCATCTTAGGTCTTAGGTCCTGGCGAGCCTTCGCCTTGCCCGGCGGGAGGTGGCGGCCGTACAGTCGGCACAATCTGACGCTCAGTCAGTAATCGCCATGGGGGTCCCGCCATGCGACTCGGCCTTGCGCTCGGCTACTGGGGCCGCGGCCCCGACCCGCGCCATCTCCAACTGGCCCGGCAGGCCGAGTCCCTGGGCTATCACTCGGTGTGGACCGCGGAGTCCTGGGGTTCCGACGCATTCACCCCGCTGACCTGGATCGCCGCCCACACCCGGCGCATCCGGCTGGGCACCGCCGTGGCGCAGATGGCCGCCCGCACCCCCACCGCCACCGCCATGCAGGCGCTCACCCTCGACCACCTCTCCGGCGGCCGGCTGCTGCTCGGCCTGGGCCTGTCCGGGCCCCAGGTGGTGGAGGGCTGGTACGGGCGCCCGTTCCCCGCCGCCCCGCTCGCCGCGACCCGCGAGTATGTGGCCATCGTCCGCCAGGTCCTGCGCCGCGAGGCCCCGGTCACCCTGGACGGCCGCTACCACTCCCACCCCTACACCGGCCCCGACGCCACCGGGCTGGGCCGGCCGCTGAAGTCCATCACCCACCCGCTGCGGCCGGGCCTGCCGATCCTGCTGGGCGCCGAGGGCCCCGGGAATGTGGCACAGACCGCCCGCATCGCCGACGGCTGGCTGCCGCTGTACTGGTCCCCGCTGCGCACCGAGCCCCATGCCGACGCGCTGGCCACAACGCCCGACGGCTTTATGGTCGCCCCCATGGCCCAGGTCCGGGTCTGCGCCGATGTCACGGCGGGGCTGCGTCCGGTGAAGGCGATGCTCGCCTTCTACCTCGGCGGCATGGGTCATGCCACCCGCAACTTCCATGCGGACCTGCTCACCCGCCTGGGCTTCGGGGAGGCGGTGGCCAGGGTGCGGCGGCTGTTCGCGGCCGGGCGCCGGGCCGAGGCGGTCGATGCGGTGCCGGACGGCCTGGCCGATGAGATCTCCCTCACCGGCCCGCGTGAACGCATCGCCGAGCGGCTGGAGTTGTGGCGCGCGGGGCCGGTCACCGATCTGCTGGCCATGGCGCCGGACCCGCTGACGCTGCGCACCCTGGCCGAACTCGTCGGCTGACCTATCGGGCACCCCCTAAGGAGCGTTACGGGCCGGCTTGCCCTCCTTGAACAGCCAGGTGTCGAAGAGCTTGCCCAGGTCCTTTCCGGCCTTCCGCTCGCACAGCTTGATGAACTCCGCGGTGTCCGCGTTGCCATGCCGGTGATCGTTCGTCCAGGACCGCACGATGTCGAAGAACGTCCGGTCCCCGACCGCCTCACGGAGCTTCTGCAGCACCATCGCACCACGCCCGTAGACGGGCCGGCCGGATATCCCCTCGGCGTCGGGATAGGCGGGCGGGAAGGCCCAGATGTCCTCGCCCGTCTCCGCCTTGCTCTCCGGGTCCTTGCCGTCGTAGTAGTCGTCGAAGGTCTGCCGGGTGGTGCGGCCGCCCTGCTTCTCCTCCCACATCCACTCGGCATACTGCGCAAAGCTCTCATTGAGCCACATGTCACGCCAGGTGCGCGGGGTGACGGAGTCGCCGAACCACTGGTGGGCCAGCTCATGTACCACGATCTTGTCGCTGGGGGCCTCGTGGTAGTACGGCTTGGTCTGGGTCTCCAGCGCGTAATGGACATAGGGATTGCGGTCGATGACCGCGCCGGCGGAGGAGAAGGGGTACGGGCCGAAGAG
The DNA here is from genome assembly GCF_054957865.1 of Streptomyces xingningensis. Classification (NCBI taxonomy): domain Bacteria; kingdom Bacillati; phylum Actinomycetota; class Actinomycetes; order Kitasatosporales; family Streptomycetaceae; genus Streptomyces; species Streptomyces xingningensis. The sequence continues at coordinate 13,449 of NZ_JBDJPF010000026.1, read as the reverse complement.
GCCCGTCTCCCAGTCGAGCACCCGGGGCACCAGCTGCTTCATCTTCTCGGCGGCGGCGTCCTCCTTGGGGTGCGAGGCTATGTAGACCGGCAGCCGGCCGGCCCGTGTGGTGGTGACATGGAACTCGCCGACGGCCACGCTCGCCGCATGGCTGGCCATCGGCTCGGCGCTGTGCCAGGCGAAGGTGGTCCGCTCCCCCTTGGTCTCCTCGCGCTTCAACTCGCCGTTGGCCACGGCCGTGAAGCCCTTGGGCACGGTCACCGTGATGTCATAGGCCGCCTTGTCCGAGGGGTGGTGGTTGCCGGGGAACCATGCCTTGGACCCTTCGGGCTCGCCCAGCCCGACCGCGCCATGGTCGGTCTCCACCCAGCCCTCGGTGGCGCCGTCGGGGTCCAGGAACTGCTTGGGCTTGCCGATGTAGGAGATCTCGGTGGTGAACTCACCGCCCTTGGTGAGCGACTTGTCCGGGGTGACCGTGAGCTTGTCCCCCTTGCGGGAGGTCTTGGCGGCCTTGCCGCCGACCGTGGCGCTCCGCACATGCAGGCCCTTGAAGTCCAGGCTGAAGGCGTCCAGGTCCTGGGTGGCGCGGGAGGTGATGACGGCCTTGCCGTCGAGGTGATTGCCCTCGGGCCGGTAGTCGAGGGTGAGGCCGTAGTGCTCGACCCGGTATCCCCCGTTGCCCAGTTGGGGAAAGACCGGATCGCCCACGCCCCGCGCGCCGGCCTGCTCCGTGCCATCGGCGCCGCCCCCGCAGGCCGTGACGAGCACCAGCGCCACGGGGAGCGAACAGCGCAGCAACCGTCGGCGGAGCGTGATGTGTCCGGGTCTGAGGGGAGTGTCGGCCATGAGGGCAATGGTCTCATCCCGCGCAACACCGTCGGCCGGGCGGTCCTGTTCAGCCCTTTTGGACGTCGCTGAAGGAGGGCGTCTTGTCCGTGACCGGTGCCCCCGCGCTCTTGCCCGCGTCCTTCACCTTACCGATGACGCTGTCGAAGGTGTTGACATCGCCGTCGGAGACATCGCCCTTGCGGAACTTGCCCGGCAGGTTCTTGAGCGAGTCGATGCCCGCGCCGAGCGGGGCGAGCGCCTTGGAGAGGGTCGGATCGCCCTCGGCGTTCCTCTTGGCGGCCTTGAGCCGGTTGTAGGCGAACGTCCCGGCCAGGGCTGCCTTGACGAGGGAGGAGACCCTGCCCTTCTCGCCCTTCTTGAACGAGCCGTTGCGGAACGGCTTGACGATCCACTGGTAGGTGGCGCCCGCCGCGAGCCCGGCATTGGTGACAAAGCGGGTCTTGGCGAACTTCTGCTTCTCCGCGGAACTGGTCGCGGTGGTCTCCTCCTTGGCCTTCTGCTTCTTCTCACCGCCACAGGCCGTGCCGACGAGGAGCAGGCTGCACACAAGAGGCAGTGCGACGACAGAACGGCGGAGGCGAGCGCGGTGGGACACGGTTTCTCCTTCGAGGGCCGAATGGGACATTCCCTCGGGCCAGGGTGGCCGAGATGCCCCCGTTCCGCACCCGGATCGGCCCGTTCGGGTGAGATTCGTCCCGATTCTCAGGCGCCGGACGGGCCGGGGGCCGCACCCGGGCAGCCGTCCGGCTCCAGCCCGCGGGGCAGCCGCTCGCCCCCGAAGACGGCCGTCGTCGCCTCGTCCCCGCCCAGCGCGGCCACCGCGAGCAGCAGCGAGCCCGCCGTCCAGGCGGTGCGCTCCTCGGGCCAGACGGCCTCGTCCTCGAAGACATAGCCCGTCCAGTACATGCCGTCCTCGGCCCGCAGGTGACGGATGGCGCGGAGGATCTCCACCGCCCGGTCGGATTCGCCCATCACCCAGAGCGCAAGCGCCAGTTCACAGCTCTCGCCGCCGGTCACCCAGGGGTTGGGCAGCACACAGCGGACGCCGAGGCCGGGCACCACAAAGCGGTCCCACCCCTCCTCGATGCGCTCCCTGGCCGCCGCCCCGGTGAGCGCCCCGCCCAGCACGGGGTAGTACCAGTCCATCGAATAGCGGCTCTTGTCCAGGAACCGCTCCGGGTGGTGCCGTATCGCATGCGCGAGCAGGCCGACGGCGAGTTCCCAGTCGGGCTGCGGCTCCTCGCGGTGTTCCGCGATGGCCAGGGCGCAGCGCAGGGCCTGGTGGACGGAGGACGAGCCGGTGAGCAGCGCATCGGTGAGGTCGCGGCCGTCCTCCTCCCGCTTCCAGCCGATCTGTCCGCCCGGCTGCTGGAGCCCGAGGACGAACTCGACGGCGGCGTAGACGGTGGGCCACATCCGGTCGAGGAAGGCGTCGTCGCCGGTGGAGAGGTAGTGGTGCCAGACGCCGACGGCGGCGTAGGCGACGAAGTTGGTCTCGCGGCCGCGGTCGGTGGGCTCGGTGGCGTCGCCGTCGGCGTAGGCGGCGTACCAGGAGCCGTCGGGGTTCTGGTGGTCGGCGAGCCAGCGGTAGGCGGCCTCGGCCCGCTCGTGCTCGCCGGCGGCGTCCAGCGCCATGGCGGCTTCGATGTGGTCCCAGGGGTCGAGGTGGTGGCCGCGGAACCAGGGTATGGCGCCGTCGGCGCGCTGGATGGCGGCGATCCCGGCGACGGTCCCGGCCGCCTGCTCCGCGGTGAGCACTCCGGGCAGGGTGAGGCGCTCGGTGCGCCCGGGGCGGCGGCTGGAGGTGGTCACGCGCGCCCCTCGCGGGAGTCGCCGACCAGCGCGCCGACGGGGTGGGGGTCCCCCCGGCGAAGCGAGGGGGAGTGCGGCTTGGTCGCGTAGGCCACGAAGCTCTTGCCGAGGACGGGGTTGAGGGCCCGTTCGGCGGCCCGGGTCGCCCAGGGTTTCTTCATGATGTCCCAGACCAGCAGCTTGTGGTAGGCGCGCACGGGCAGGGCCTGCTCGTTGTCCACGCCGAAGGCGCACTTGAGCCACCAGTAGGGGCTGTGCAGGCCGTGGGCGTGGTGGGTGCCGTAGGGCTTGAGTCCGGCCTCCGCCATCTTCGCGAGCAGTTCGTCCGCCTTGTAGATGCGGATGTGGCCGCCCTCGACCTCGTGGTAGGCGTCGCTGAGCGCCCAGCAGATCTTCTCCGGTCCGTAGCGCGGCACGGTGACGGCTATCCGGCCGCCGGGTTTGAGGACCCGGACCATCTCGGCGAGCACTCCCTTGTCGTCGGGGATGTGCTCCATGACCTCGGAGATGATGACGACGTCGAAGCTGTCGTCGGGGAAGGGCAGGGCGAGGGCGTCGCCCTCCATGGCGGTGGCGGTGGCGCCCGCGGGGGCCTCCCCGGCCTCCTTCATGGCGGCGAACCACTTGGTGACCTCGCGGATCTCCTCGGCGTTGCGGTCCAGGGCCACCACCCGGGCGCCGCGCCGGTAGCACTCGAAGGCGTGCCGGCCCGCGCCACAGCCCAGGTCGAGGACCCGGTCGCCGGCGGCGAGCGGGAAGCGGGAGAAGTCGACGGTCAGCACGCGGGTCTGCTTTCGCTCGGCGGGGCGGGTCGGTGGTGGTCGGGCCGGTGTCCGGTGGGGTCAGGCGGGTCTGCCGACCGGGCCGGTTCTCGCCTGCCGCGCCGCGGTGTGGCGCGCGATGGAGGCGCGGTACCGCTCGACCGTGCCGATGGCCGCCGCGTGCCAGGTGAAGCGGGCGAGGACGCGTTCGCGGCCCGCCGCGCCGAGGCGGCGGCGCAGCTCCGGGTCGCCCAGCAGCCGGTTGAGGCCGGTGGCCAGGGCGTCCGCGTCGCCGGGCGGTACGGCCAGCGAGGTCTCGCCGTCGGGGCCGGCCACCTCGGGGATGGCGCCGCCGGTGGTGGCCAGCAGCGGGGTGCCGGTCGCCATGGCCTCGGCGGCGGGCAGCGAGAAGCCCTCGTAGAGGGAGGGGACACAGGCGACCTGGGCGCCGCGTATGAGGTCCACGAGCTCGGCGTCGCTGATGCCCTTGACGAACTCGACGGCGCCGAAGAGCCCGTGGCGTTCGATGGCCCGGGCCACCGGCCCGTCGTCGGCGCGCCTGCCGACCACCACCAGGTGGGCGTCGGGCCGTTCGGTACGGACCTTGGCGAGCGCCTCGATCAGGTGCACAAGGCCCTTGAGCGGCACATCGGCGCTGGAGGTGGTGACGATCCGGCCGGGGATCTCCGCGACCGACGGGTCGGGTGAGAAGAGGTCGGTGTCGGCGCCGATGGGCACCACATGGACGCGGTCGGGGCGCACCTTGAGGTGCTTGGTGATCTCCTGCCGGGAGGAGCCGGAGACGGTGAGGATCGAGGGCAGGCAGCGGGCGACGCGTTCCTGCATCCGGGTGAAGCCGTACCAGCGGCGGACGGAGAGGCGGCGCTTCCAGTCCTGGGCGGCGTCCAGCTCCAGCCGGCGGTCCACGGTGACCGGGTGGTGGATGGTGGTGACCAGCGGTGCGCCGAGGTCGGCCAGGAGGCCGTAGCCGAGCGTCTGGTTGTCGTGGACGACGTCGAAGTCGCCGCTGCGCGCGGCCAGCCGGCGGCGGGCGCGCAGCGAGAAGGTCAGTGGTTCGGGGAAGCCGCCGGTCCACATGGTGGCGACCTCGAGGGCGTCGACCCAGTCGCGGTATTCGTCGCGCCCCGGGGTGCGGAAGGGGTCGGGCTGCCGGTAGAGGTCGAGGCTGGGCAGTTCGGTGAGGGTGACGCCGTCGTCCAGCACCGGGTACGGCTGGGCGCCGATCACTTCCACGGTGTGCCCGAGGCGGGCCAGTTCGCGGGAGAGGTGACGTACATAGACCCCCTGACCGCCGCAGTACGGATTGCCCTTGTACGACAGCAGCGCGATGCGCAGCGGACCCGACCCGGCTGCCCGGTCGGTCTCAGCGGTCACTCGCGGCCCCCTTCTTCCTGCAGTTCAGCGGGAGCGTAACCGCTGGTGAATATCTAGAACAAGTTCCACCCCACGGCGTCCGGCCAGTACCGGACAAGCAGTGACGCGAATCACCACCCCGTCCGACCGCCTCTTGATCTGAAACGTGTTCCAGTGACTCGCGTCACGCCTCCAAGCCCTGCCATGATGCGTCCTGTTCACCGCAGATGGAACGCACCGAAATGGAACATGCCGGAACAGATGACCGCAGACCCCAAGCCGGCCGCACCGCCGCTCACCGAGCGCCAGGAGGCCCGTCGCCGCCGCATCCTGCACACCAGTGCCCAACTGGCCGGACGCGGCGGCTTTGACACGGTGCAGATGCGGGAGGTCGCCGAGTCCTCGGGCGTCGCCCTCGGCACGCTCTACCGCTACTTCCCCTCCAAGGTCCATCTGCTGGTCGCCACCATGCGGGACCAGCTGGAGCGGCTGCAGGAGACGCTGCGCAAGCGGCCGCCCACCGGTGCGGACCCGGCCGCGCGCGTCGCCGAGACCCTGATGCGGGCCTTTCGTGCCATGCAGCGCGAGCCGCAACTGGCCGATGCCATGGTGCGCGCCCTGATCTTCGCCGACCACTCGGTGACCGAGGAGGTCGATGCCGTCTCCCGGCTGACCACCGCCATCATCCTGGACGCGATGGGGCTCACCGGCCCGCCCACCCCGGAGCAGCTCTCGGCCGTGCGCGTCATCGAGCACACCTGGCACTCGGCGCTGATCACCTGGCTGTCCGGGCGCGCCTCCATCGCCCAGGTGCGGGTCGACATCGAGACGGTGTGCCGGCTGATCGCCTGAGTGTGCCTGGTTGAGTCCTTTTCGCCCTTGCGCTTTCCGTGGCTCTCGCCTACCTCCCCCGGCCACCGTCGTGCGCCGGTATGAAGTTACCGGCCCACCGGGCCGCGTCGGCTGTGGCATAGCGGGAGGAACCGCACCGTGATCCAGGTTCTGCTGATACACGACACCTGTCTGCTGCGCACCGCGCTGGCGGAGTTGCTGGGCAGAGAGCCGGATCTCGGCGTCTGCGCCGCCTCCTGGCAGGACGCCCAGGCGGCGTCCCGGGAGCGGCGGCCGGAGGTCTGGGTCGTCGACATGGACAGTCCCGGGGCGGCCGGGCCGCACGGTGTCCGGGTGCTGGCGCAGCGATGTCGTACCACGACGGAGGGCGGCGCCCTGCTCGCGCTGGTGAGCCGGGGACGGCCGGGTCCGCTGCGCCGGGCGTATGAGGCGCGGGCCTTGGGGTACTTGAGCATGAACGCTTCTCCCGACCGGCTGCTCGAGGGCATAAGGCATGTGGCGAAGGGCGAGCGCTATATCGATGAGTCGCTGGGCTTCGGTTTTCTCGAGGCGGCGGAGATGCCGTTCACCCAGCGGGAGTTGAACGTCCTGACGCTGGCCGCCGAGGGGGCCTCCATCCAGGAGATCGCCGGTGGCCTGCATCTGTCGAGCGGCACCGTGCGCAACTACCTGGCCGCGGTCACCCGCAAGACGGGCGCCCGCAACCGCGTCGACGCGATACGGATATCCCGGCGGGCGGGCTGGCTGTGACCGGCTCGTACCGCCCCGAAGGGCCCTCCCCGATACCGGGGAGGGCCCGGTCAAGCGGGCACCACACGCCTCAGAGGCAGATGATGATGCTGGCGTTGCTGACACAGGAGAGCAGGCTCACCGTGCTCTCATTGCCGGTCGTGCCCTGCTCCTCGGACTCCAGGCTCTGCAGGTCGAGAAGTGCCATGGTGTGATCCTTTCACTGGGAAATGCCGGGAACTACTGGGGACGGTGGTGCGATCACGACTCCACGGAAACGCGGAACCGGGTCTGGGGCACCCCGAGGGGCGCGAGGAAGGGCAGTTGCGCCGGGTGGTCGCCGAGCGCGGCGCCGAGCGCCAGCAGGCAGCCCGCCGTTCCGGTGCCGAGGTCCATCGACAGCCGCATCATCTGGTGGCCGGGGAAGGCGAGTTCGCCCTGGTAGGGCATGCCGTACCAGCCCAGCGCCCGGATCTGTGCGGCCAGTGCCGGGTCGGCCTGCCGGTCGGCCGGGGCGGTGGTGCGGGCCAGGTGGAGGACCATCCCGGCGCGGCCCTGGAACAGGCCGGGCTGGGCGTAGAAGCGGGAGCGGGCCGCGGCCAGGATGCCGTCGCGGGCCTCGGTGAACGCGCCGTCCGGGTCGGGCGCGGCGCGGTCGGGGTAGCCGAGATAGTCGTCCAGGACCATGCCGATGCCGACGCTGCCGTCACCGAGATAGGGCATGGTGCGCCAGCCCTCGTCCACCTGGAGGCTGCCGCTGGGCGCCCGCACGGTGTGCGCGAGGTCCAACCGCAGGGCGTTTTTGGCCATTTCGAGCAGCTCGGGTGCGCCGGTGCGGTCATACAGCCGCAGGAAGAGCAGCGCCGGTCCGCTCGCGCCGCGCAGCAGTCCGGCGCGGCGGCGCCGGCCGGCCTCCGGGTCCGCCTGTTCGGCGGCGAGCCGGTCGGCGAGCAACTGACCGGCCTCCAGAGCCCGTTCGGCCAGCCCGGCCTCGCCGGTGGTCCTGGCCAGGTGATCGAGTACCAGGCCCACCCCGGCCAACCCGCCGCGCAGCCCGGAGGCGAGCCGCTGCCACTTCTCGCCCAGCACGATCTCGGTGAGCTCCAGTGCCCGCGGGGTGTGCCCGAGCCGGTCGAGGACGAGGGCGATCCCGGCGAGGCCGTCGTAGAGGCCGAGCGGAGTGCCGGGCGGCACCGGGTCGGTGTGCTTCAACAGCCACTCCTCCCCCGCCTCATACCGCTCGGCGCCCACCTCGGCAAATGCGTGCAGCACCCCTGCCGCGCCATGCGCCAGTCCCAGGCCGCCGCCGTCGGAGAACTGCTCGACGTCCCCGGGGAAGAGCCGGTCCTCGCGGTCCGGGGTGGCCGAGGCGAGGATGGCGCGCACCATGGAGTCGCGGGCGCGCGGCCAGTCCTCAGTGCCGGGCAGCGCGGACACCGGCGCACCGGGCCGGCGGACGCCCCGGCCGGAACCGGGCTCCTCCGGGGCTTCCCGGCCCGGCGTCGCCGGCGAAGCACCGATGATCTCCGCCACCGCCTCGTCCAGGAAGGCGCGCGGCACCGGGAATTCGCCCGCGATCACCTCGGCCAGGTGCGCGGCCTTCGCCCGGTCGATCACCAGCAGGGTGGTCACCGGGAGGAAGAGCGCGAGCCGCAGACAGGCCAGGGCATAGTGGTCCACCTCGGCTCCCCGGCGGTCCGGGGGCGCAAAGAAGCCGGGGTGGGCGACGACTTGGCGGCCCCGCTCGGAGGTACCGGCCGCCGCCTCGAAGTCGATCAGCGCGACCGACCGCTCGTCCGGCGCGACCATGATGTTGAACATATGCAGGTCGTTGAAGACCACTCCCCTGGCGTGCACGGCCGCGACGGCCTCCGCCACGGCCCGGTGGATGCGCAGCGCCCAGGCCGTGTAGTCGGCGACCGCGGCCGGATCGGGGTCGGCCGCCAGCAGTGGATGGCGTTCGCCGAAGAAGGAGTTGAGGGTGCGGCCCTCGATGAAGTCCATCACCAGGAAGCGGTGCTCGCCCAGGGTGAACCAGTCCCGTACCTCGGGCGCGACCCCGAGCCCGGAGAGCTTCTCCAGCGCCGCCTTCTCCCGCTCCAGCCTGGTCACCGCGTCCGCGCCGTCCGAGGCCAGCCCGGCGTGCGGGCGGCCTTCCTTGAGGACGACCTTGCGGCCGTCGCGCTTGTCGGTGCCGACATAGACCCCGCCGCCGTTGGAGAAGTGCAGCGCCTTGTCGATCCGGTACGGCAGTTCGCCGACCGTGGTCGCGTTGCGCGCGGCGAGGTGCGGTTCCAGGAAGGGCGGCAGGGTCACCCACGGCGGAACCCGGAACGCCGGTTCCCGCCCGTCCGGGACCAGCCGCCCGGCGGCATCCTCGATCGCGGGAACCAGCGTGCCGCGCTCATCGACACAGAACCGGCGGGCGAACCCGCCGTACCGGACATAGAGCGGGCCGTCGTGCCAGCGCAGGTCGGTGAGGATGTACGGCCCCGGGGAACCGCCGACGATCTCGTGCAACCCGGTGAGCAGCGCCCGGAGTTGCTCCTCGTCCGCCGGATAGACGGTGATGAACTTCCCGCTCATGTCCCGGCCCGCGTACTTGCTGTTGCGCAGGTGCAGCAGGTGTGGCCCCGGGACGAACTTAAACGGGACGCCCCTGGGCACGCAGTGGTCCCACACCGCGGCGGCCGTCTTGTCCGCGCTGTCGGCGGTGGCCGTCACATGGATCTTCCAGCCCTGGGCGGGCTGCCCGGCCCCGTCCGCGGGGAAGAGGTGCAGCCAGTCCCCGGTACGGGCGGTCCGCCAGCCCTCGGGCACGGGGCGGCGTGCGGTGTCGAACAGCGCGCTCTCGGAGGCTTCGGACAGCCGGTCCGGGGTCTCGTAGAAGTGCCTGTCGGCCAGGCAGTAGACCTCGTACCTCTTGTCCATCTTCTCCCCAATGCGCGGCCTCGGTTACGACGCCACGAGATTTCCATGCACGGGGGAGGCGGGAACAGTCACAGATGTCACCGGGTGACCGTGCGGAACGCATGAGTAACATGCGGTTGGGGGGCTGGGGTTGCGCCCACCTGGTTCAGTCCACCGAACTCGCCGACACGCTCACGTGGTGCTTGGAGCCCGACCGGCCTCGGTCGACCGGACTCCGCCCGGTTTTGGGCCGCCCTTGAGCGCCCGGACTCAGAGCTGACGGAGGGACCGCATCATCACGGCGAAGACCGGCGAGTCCTCGAAAGGCTGCTGCTTGCCGACCTCTTCGTACCCCCAGCTCTCATAGACGGCCTTCACCCTGCCACCGCCGGCAGCCGGATCCACCAGCAGCGTCACGCGTTCCTCAGCGTGCCCTGCGAGCAATTCGTCGTGGATACGTTGAGCGACACCACGGCCGCGCCAGGCTTTGCGGACACAGATTTCCTGGAAGGCAAGGGTTCTGGCGCCGGTCTCGGTTGTGTATCCGTCCGGTAGCGGGGTGATCATCGAGGCCCACCACCGGGTGTCAGGACCGAGTGGGGTGCCGAAGCAGAACCCCACCGGTTCCCCACTGGGCAAGCTTGCGACGACGTTCTCCCAGCCGGGGCGCTTGGCGTAGGCAAGCAGACGTTCGTCGAACCGCTCCACCGTATTGAACGGGCGGTCGAGGAGACCGAAGTCGCCCCGGACCTCAACATGGAGATCCAGGATCGTCTGACGGACCTCGTCCACGTCGCGGCTGCGGCGGAACTCGATGTCATGCACAGAGGACGTCCTTCCGGTAGGTGATCCATTCCCGGGTGTGGGAGCTGGACGGATCGGTGGCGATGAGACGGGTGGTGAAGGTGCCCAGCAGATGCGCGACCCTCCCGTGCACGCTGGCGCCCGGCACCGACTTCGCCGTGGTGACCGCGAGTTCGGCCTCACCCTGCTGGAGCTGGGCGCCCGCCAGGTAGGCGATGGTCAGTGCCTTGTTGCGGACCATATGGGGGCGCAGGAGCGAGAGCGCGCGATGGGCATGGGCCTCGGCCTCCTGCCAGCGGCCCAGCTCTGCGTGCGATTGGAGGGCGAGCAGTTCGATCTCGGCGCCGTCGTAGAACTGCGTCCAGCGGGGCCGGTGTTCGCCTGAGTCGGCTCGGGAGAGGTCTTTGTGAGCTTGGTCGAGGCTGCGCTGGACATCGGTGCGGCCGGTGGTGTGGGCCTGGTGGACGGACAGGCGGGCCCGGGTCATTGAGGCGTAGAACGGATCGGTACGGCAAAGAGGGATGGCGCGAGCGGCCTCGGCCGCGGCGGTGGAGTCGGTGTAGCGACCCATCTGCCGGTACAAGGCGGCGGCGTGTCCCCAGACGCGGATCTGCACCACCTGGTCGCCGGAGAGCGAGGCGAGGGTGACGGCGTGGTGGAGGTGCGCCTGGGCGGCGTCGGGGCGCTGGCCATCGACGGCGGCCCACATCGCGCTGTCGGTCAGGGACGCGGCCAACGCGTAGAGACGGGAGCGAACCCGGCTGCTGGCGCTGCCTTGCTGCTGCGTCGCCAGGGCTTCCTTGGCGAGGGCGGCAGAACGGCGTTCGATGGCTTCCGTCCCGCCGACCTGGTCGTCATCGTCGATGGTCTGGTCGTGCAGCCGCTCCAGACGCTCGACGTCAGCGGCGCCGATCCGGTACGGGGCAGCCTTGGGGCGCGGAGCGGCGATACCTGCTGCGGCTATGGGGACGGTGGCGAGGAAGGTGCGGCGCTTCACGGCGTCCTCCACGGCGTGCTGGTGGTGCCGGACGGTGGGCGCAAAGCCGAGGTCCGTGATGGGACAGTCGAATACGGTCTCCAGCGCGAGCGTGGTCCTCGACCGTGGCATCCGCGTGCGGGTGAGCAGGTCGTGGACAGTGCGCTCGGAGTAGGTGCCGTGCTTGCCGGTGAGCCGCCCGAGCGCGAGGTTCATTTCGCGCGCTAACTCCGGCCTGGTCAGGCCAAGTTGATGCATGCGTTTCCGGAGGATCGCGTTCTCTCCCACAAGTCGAACGTAGCGAGGAAGGCCGGTGGCGTCGATGTCACGAGAAGGTCAAAACTTCCTGATCGCTACGAGGAAGAGACGCCCTCTTCTTCCTGACCGTGCCGAGACATTCGGCAGTTGACTCCTACATACGCGGCGGGCCTTCTGCCCGGCGCTGCACCAACGATCCGCCGTTACCCCACCCGTTCCCTCTGGAGCCGACCTATGCCTCTGTTCTCCCGCACTGCTGTGGTCTCGTTGCCTCCACTTGATCACCCTGCGTCCGGCGAGCACGCCCGTTCCCATCCTGAGTCGCTGGTCGGAGCGAGGTTCCGGGTGAGCCATGGCGATCCTGCCCGCTGGTCGGCTGAGGACTTAGGCGCCTATCTCGACCTCGCCCATGCCATGGGAGGCAACGACAAGTGACCGCTACGAAGACCGCCGGGGACCGGTACGAGCCGACACCCGCAGACGGGCCTGACCACAATGTCCCGCTGGACGCAGACACCATCAATGCCAGCATCGACGCAGCTCTCGCAGAGCCCGCTGTCGGGGCCGACCTCAACAGCGACAACCTTGCCGCACTGGTGCAAGACCTCACGGGCCATTTGGCCCTGCTCTTGCCCCTCGCGAGTGCTGTGTACCGTGCCGCACCGGCTCGCGACCGTGATCCCGTTCTGGGCCACGGGATCGGCTACCTCCAGCGTCGTCTCACCAACGAGGCCCCCAATGCTCACACCGAGCCGTTCTCGGCTCTTGCCTGGGCTCAGGAATCTGCACGCTACGCGCGGCAGATGCTGGCGCTGGTCCTCGCCGAGAAGGCTACGGAACAGCAGCATGCGGGCGTGACGAGACGGTGAGCGGTTACGGGAGCGCACTCATCATCGAGGGCTTCCCGCAGCAGTGACTCCACGATCCTGCCACGACCGCGGAGGGCAGCAATCCCTACACAACAGCGCCCAGGGGGAGGAGACATGGACAAGGTAAAGTCACGGGCCATCGTGCTGAACGGTGGCCTGGGGACGTGCGCGCCGTGATGGTCGGCGGCCGGTACAAGCTGATCTGGTGGCGTTCCTCGCCCACTACGGCCTGAACTTCGGGGCGTTCGACTTCGCCGTGACGGCCGAGGGCGCATGGTGGTTCCTGGAGTGCAATCCGAATGGCCAATGGGCGTGGCTCGAACATGCGGCGGATCTGCCGATCACGTCCGCAATCGCTGATCTTCTGGAGAACGGAGAAGCCCTGTGACCGGCATGGAATCGGAGGGACTTCGGGCGGTCCTCGCCGCTCAGCTCAGGGAATCGGGAGCGCTCCGCAGCCCCGAGTGGGAAGCGGCCGTGCTGGCGGTACCGCGTGAAGCGTTCCTGTCGCGAGGGTGGTTCGAGCACGACGGGGGCGGCTGGTACCGCCCCGTCCGGCCCAACTCCCCTACAGCCCTGGCGCGGGTGTACGAGGACGACACCCTTGTGACGCAGGTGGCCGGCTCGGTTTTCCCCGAGCAGGTAGAGGGGCGCATCTCCGGCGCTCCATCGTCGTCCTCCACTCTTCCCGGGCTTGTGGTCCGCATGCTGGAAGAGCTACACGTGTCCGAGGGCGCAAAGGTCCTGGAGATCGGGACGGGCACGGGCTACTCCACTGCGCTCCTGTCCCACGTCGCCGGTGAAGACAACGTGACCACAGTCGAAGTGGACCGGGAGCTGTCCGACCGTGCCAGTATGGCCCTTGCCCACGCCGGATACCGGCCCGATCGCGTGGTCGGGGACGGCCTCGCGGGCTACCCGCACAGCAGCCCGTACGACCGGGTGATTGCCACCTGTGGCGTCCAGACCATCCCGGCCGAATGGATCGCACAGACTCGGCCCGGCGGGGAAGTCCTGGTGACTGTCGGTGGGTGGATGAACGCGTCCGAGCTGGTACGGCTGACAGTCGCCAAAGACGGCACGGCAAGCGGGCCGGTTCTCGGCGGGCAAGTGTCGTTCATGCTCGCCCGCCCGCAGTTGCCACCCTCGTTCGGATTGCTGCCCGATCTCGACTCGGGCACGACCTCGCCGACGAGACTCGTGTCAATCCCCTGAAAACGTAGAGTCCTTGGTTATGCAGCCAGGACCTTTTGGC